>JAFDCC010000125.1 GCA_019312985.1 Deltaproteobacteria bacterium | reverse complement strand
TGGAGAGGCTCCGCCTCCCCTTTTCCGGGGGCAGACGGCTGCTGCTGACGATCCGGGCTTGCGGCTGAGAGTCCATGCTATGGGGAAAAGGCCCGGCACGGAGCGAAAGGCTAATCGGAGCGGCCGAAATACATGTAGATGACAATCCCGAGAATGCAGGCGGCCCCGAAGACGACGGGCAGGACCTTGGCAAGTTGAATTTCGTCATCGACGATGAGGGTGTTCATGTATTCGGTGCCGGAAATATACCAGCAGCCGAAGATGATCACCAGCATGACGATTTCTTTGAAATTCTGCTTGTAGAGGAGGTAGCCGAGCAGGCAGATGAGCGGGACAAGGAACCAGGGGTTGGAAAAGAGCCCGGCCGCATCGACTGCCTTGAACTGTTCAATTACCTGGGTAGATTCGATGAAATCACCGATTTTTGTAAAAAAATCCATTGATTCCCCCTCCCTCCGGTTTTTTCTAGTTGTTCTTCATGTTTTTCTGTTCGCTTTTTCTCTGGGCCCGCTTGAAGACTTTGATGGCGCAGTAGGAGCCGCACATGCTGCAGGCATCCCCCTTGTAGGTCCCGCCTTCATCGCGAAAGCGCCGCGCCTTATCCGGGTCCAGCGACAGGTCGATCTGGCCTTTCCAGTCCAGGTTGTTACGGCAGCGGGCCATGGCGATGTCCTTGTCAATGGCGCCGGGCAGCCCCTTGGCGATATCAGCGGCGTGGGCCGCGATTTTCGAGGCGATCACCCCCTCCTTGACATCGTCGACGTTCGGTAGCTTGAGGTGCTCGGCCGGGGTGACGTAGCAGAGGTAGTCGGCGCCGGCGGCGCCGGCTATGGCCCCGCCGATGGCACCGGTGATGTGATCGTAGCCCGGCGCAATGTCGGTGACCAGCGGCCCGAGGACATAGAATGGCGCGCCCTTGCACATCTGCTTCTGAAGCAGGACATTGGCCTCGATCTGGTTCATCGGCATGTGGCCCGGTCCCTCGATGATAACCTGCACCCCGGCATCCCAGGCCCGTTCGGTCAACTCGCCCAGGTGGATCAGCTCCTGGACCTGGCTCCTGTCGGTGGCGTCCACGAGACAGCCCGGCCGGATGCCGTCCCCGAGGCTCAGGGTCACCTCGTGCTCCTTCAGAATGGCGAGGAGCTCGTCGAAGTGTTCAAAGAGGGGATTCTCCTTGTTGTGGTGGCTCATCCACTCGATGGTAAACGAGCCGCCGCGGCTCACCACCCCCATCAGCCGCGGCTGGGAATTCATCCGCTCCAGGGTGTTTTTCGTGATGCCGCAGTGGATTGTCATGAAATCGACGCCGTCCGCGGCCTGCTTCTCAATGGTCTTGAAAATATGGTCAACCTCGACATCGACGATGTTTTTCTTCTGCTGTTCCACCGTCTCGGCCACGGCCTGGTAGATGGGAACGGTGCCGAGGGGAACGGGGCACTGCGCCAGGATGTTGCGGCGCACCGCGTCAAGGTCGCCGCCCATGCTCAGGTCCATGAGGGTGTCGGCCCCGGCCTTGACCGCGACGCAGAGTTTCTGGAGCTCGGACTCTACCTCCGGCAGGTCCTTGGAAGAGCCGATATTGGCGTTGATCTTTGTTGAAACGTTCTTGCCGATGGCGATTATCTTCTCAAAGTCATGATGCCTGTTCTTGGTAATGACCAGTTCTCCCATGGCGACGCCGTCCATGAGCTGTTCCAGGGATATGGATTCATTGCGGGCGCAGGTCTCGAAAAGAGGCGTTTTCACCCTGTTTATTGCATCTTCGCGTATAGTCATTTATTTCCTCGGTATTGCCGCAGCTGATTTGGTTGCAAATTGAAAAAACGCATTTGTTTCCATAAACGGGATAATCTACCAGCGGCCTGCCCGGGATGTCAATGCAAAAGAGGTTTGGCGGGGGGGCCGGCTTGGTGAAATGGGGAAGCGGCCGCATCCGGCCGCTTGGGCCTGGTGCGGCCTGCAGGGAAGCTACTCGTTCAGGTTCCAGTCGTACTTGTGACCGATATTCTTCTGCACCTTGTCGAGCTGCTCCAGGTTTTTTTCCGACAGGTATTTTTTCAGGTGCTTGATGATGCCCTTTTCCGAGCCCCCGAAATCTTCCTGGAACCAGAAATAGATGCTCGATACCTGCAGGCGGTTGCTGGGAAAGGAGACGCCGCGGGGGTGGTTGATGAACTCCCGCGCCGCCTTTTCCAGCAGCAGTTCAACATTGTCCCCTGTGTAGGCCTGGGGCTGCAGGTTGGGACAGCCGATGCTGGCGCAGTTGATTGCGTAGTGGACCCTGGGGTCTTTCCAGACCGGCCGCAGAATGCGGTGTTCGATGTCGTTGAGGGAAACCTCTTCCCCCTCGATGGTGAGAAGTTTGGCGTCCCAGGGCCCCCGGGAGAAAATACCCGGCGGCAGATTGATCATCCTGATGGACCTGACAGGGTAGTGGTCCAGGACAACTTTCACCGTCAGGGCGTTATATAGGTTGATCCAGTAGGCCTTCTGCTCCTGCCGGCTCAGGTCGGAAACTTTGAGGTTCTGCATTGTCTGCAGGTACCGTTCCAGTATTTCACGGTCCGCAGGGGTGACGCTGCTGTAGCGGAACCGGTTGATTCCCGAAGGGTGGCGGCTGTCAACGTAGCGCTGCAGCATGAGGCTCCAGTCCATATGGTCGACGACTTCCTGGGAATACTGGTCGTGGGTCTGCCAGCGGGGCCAGAGTTTTGCCGCCGGCGCTCCATTCGCCGCCGCGGCCGGCAGGAGGAAAAGTGCCAGCAGGAAAACGAGGAAAACGTTGCGGTATGCCAAATACGGGATATTTTTCATGGCGGGTTTATGCGGCGGCCGCAAGGGGAATGCGGCTCTCCTTTAGAGCCCCTTGTAGGAGAAGCGGAGATCCCTGTTTTTTGCATCGATGAGAACCTTGCCGCCCCTGGAAAGCTTGCCGAAGAGAATCTCCTCTGTCAGCACATCGCCGATTTCCTGGAGAATGAGACGGCGCAGCGGCCGGGCACCGTAGTCGGGGTCATAGCCCCGGTCGGCGAGATGCGCCCGCGCTTTGGCGGTAAGGGAGATGGAAACCTTTTTCTCGGCCAGCTGCAGTTCCAGTTCCCCGATCATTTTGTCGACAATCTTCTCGATCATCTTCATCTTGAGCGGGTTGAAGGTGATCACCGCGTCAAGGCGGTTGCGGAACTCGGGTGAAAAAAGATTGTGCAGGGCCTTCCCGGCCCCGTCCTTTTTGTCGGCCATGAAACCGATGGCCCTCTCCGTCAGTTCGCGGGCTCCGGCATTGGTCGTCATGATGAGGATGACATTGCGGAAGTCGGCCCGTCTGCCGGTATTGTCGCTGAGGGTCGAGTGATCCATGACCTGCAGCAGAATGCTGAAAATATCCGGGTGCGCCTTTTCGATCTCGTCGAGGAGGAGAACGGAGTAAGGGTGTTTCCGGATGGCATCGGTGAGCAGGCCTCCCTGGTCAAAGCCGACATAGCCCGGGGGCGCACCGATGAGCCGGGCTACGGCGTGCTTTTCAATGTACTCGCTCATGTCAAAGCGCTCGAAAT
>JAFDCC010000124.1 GCA_019312985.1 Deltaproteobacteria bacterium | reverse complement strand
GTGCGCCCGGCTGGGTCCCATTGTTCGGGGCCAGATCGCCCACGACCGGATTGGAGACATCATGACAGGTGCCGCAGAAGTCCGGGTCCCGGTGAAATTTTGACTGGGTGAACTGGTGCCGGGCCACCGCATCCCCCTCGGCATAGGGGCCGAGCTTGCCGTAATCATTGGAAAGGACATACATGCCGCTGCCATAGTAGCCCTCAATTGCACCTTGTTCATCTATCTCAAAAGGCTCAAATGGACTAAAAAATACCCCGGTATGTTCTCCCTGGTCAGGGTTCGTCATCTGGTGGCAGGTATCACAGTCGATGCCGTTTTCATCACTTGCGGCAAGACCGGATCCGTCGGTGGGTGTTGAGCGGCCTCCCATCCAGCCGCCGGCGCTGTGGCAGCGGATGCAGAGGTCGCCGGCGCCGTCAAAGTCCTGCTCGGCAATGGCCAGCGTTGCCCAGAAGATCGGGTCGCGGCCGGCGTTACCCATGGCACCCCCCATCCAGCCGAAACCGGGTTCCACCCGGGGATTCGTTTCATACCCTTCATGACAGTTCAGGCACCTGGTAGGTGATTCAATTGTCACTTCCTGGGGTTGTGTCCCCGGCATCTGGACTTCATTGGGAACCACGTCTGCTCCGAAAGCAGAAGATGCGCCTGCCAGAAAGGCAGCGCCCAAAAGAAAAAAAACAGCCCAGTTCTTCATGCGCAAATCTCCTCTTTTCCTTTTCTGATACTGCTTTATGCTATTGATAATAATTCTTATTTATAGCAAAAAAATAACTTTTGTAAAGAAAAGTTTCACTGAAAAGTCCGGCATCGCATGTCGCAATGTTATACAAATAAATTTTTTTCAGCGCTATTCCGTCGTATCCTCTTGAATTGGTTCAGTTTCCCCGATACATGCGGTACGCCTGCCAAAACCGGTTCCCAATTTTCAGGTTTCGGTACCAGGATTTTCCCGGGAGGCCTTTTTGCCGTATTTCACACCCCCAGTGTCTTTGTGGCATCAAAGATGTTGTGATTTTCCCGGCGGCATACTATGTAATGGCAGGGACGTTCGCGGCTTCAGCAGCAGCGGATATGGCCCCGGATACAGGTGGACAGATAAAGACTTTGCAGCGGGAAAGGCGAGCCATGACGGAAGAGGATGTTGTTCAGGAAATCATGTTGGAATTTGCCGGCCGGACCGGCCTGCAGGGCTCCGGCCCGGTGCGCCGCTACCTGTGGACCGACGCCTATGCGGTCTGCAACTTTCTGGGCCTTTACCGGCAGACGGGCCGGGAGAAGTACCTGCACCTTGCCCTCGACCTGGTGGACCAGGTGCACGAAACCCTTGGCCGCCACCGTGATGATGATCCGCGCAGCGGCTGGATCAGCGGCCTAGATAATGGCGTGGGGCAGCTCCACCCGACTGCAGGTGGCCTGCGGATCGGCAAGAGATCAGCGGAACGGCCCGCAGGCGAGCCCTTTGACGAGAAACTCGAGTGGGAGAACGACGGCCTGTATTACCACTACCTGACCAAGTGGATGCATGGTCTCTGCTGCACCGCCAGGGTTATCGGCAATCCTGTCTATGTTACCTGGGCAAGAGAGCTTGCCGAAAGGGCCCACAACGCCTTCTGCCAGTCCGGACCGGGCGACGCCAAGCACCTCTACTGGAAAATGAGCATTGACCTGTCGCGGCCCCAGGTCACCTCCATGGGGCACCACGACCCCCTGGAAGGCCTTGTCACCTGCCTGGAAATCAGGCAGCAGGAAGAGACGGGGGCCGGAACCGGGGAGCCTTTGCTGGCTGTTGCAATAAAGGACCTGACAGACATGTGCCGCGGTTCCAACTGGACAACCCCCGACCCCCTCGGGGTGGGCGGCTTGCTGGTGGATGGGTGGCGCCTGGCGCAGCTGCAGGGTGCTGGAATGGAGATACCGGTAGTAGGACTTCTGGAGGAGATGCTGGACGCGGCCGCTGTCGGTTTATCCATCTTCACGCGGGACAATACTCTGCACCTCCCTGCCGGGTCGCGCCTTGCCTTTCGGGAATTGGGCCTGTCCATAGGCCTCCAGGCAATAGTCAGGATCGAGTCACTGGTCTCCCGTTTCCCGGAAGCCTTCAGCAGCCAGACCCGCCTGGGTGCAATGCTTGACGCGCTGCAGCACTACCTGGACCTCCGGGAGCAGATCGAGGACTTCTGGCTGGTGCCTGAGAACATGGCGGTTCCGGCCTGGAATGACCACGCCGACATCAACATGGTGATGCTGGCCACAAGCCTGGCGCCCGAAGGGTTTTTGGACTTGTGAACCAGGCTGCCGCCGGCTAGAGGCGCGGCGGGGTATGGTGCACAAAGAGCCGCAGGGGGTCGCTGCCGGTGTTGCGCGTCCCGTGTTGCCCCTTGGCCGGGATGAAAAGATAGTCCCCGGGCTCGATGGGCTGCCAGTTCCCGTTGACGTAAGTTTCCCCCTTCCCCTGGACGACAAAGACCGAATCCGCCTGTTCCTCGTGCGTGTGGATCGGGGTCTCGGTACCCGGGGCAATCTCGATAAGGCAGACACTGGCCAGGTCCGACTCCTTGCTCGTAATTATTATTGCCGCCTTGACGTTGTCGAAATCAGGGTGTTTGGTAAAGATCATTTCCCGCTGCGGATAAAACCTTGTCTCCATGTTTCGCTCCTTTGTTCCTGTTTTGTGGCAAAGCTGACCAGACTGATTTCGCTTCAGATACTTCGGCCACGACTGGATACTGGTTCTGCTGCTACCCGGTGCCGCCTGTTTTTTCCCGGCAGGGCTGCCCGGAGCCTGCCGCGGAATGTGAAGGTGTGATAGAAAAACTATAAGATGTTGGGAGGAATTTGCAAGGGAGCAAGTCTTTCGCCCCCGACCCGGCCATCAGCGTAAAATGCTGTTCTGCCAGCGCAGCATACCCTCTGTCTTGAACCCATTGCTGCCAGTGCCCCTTCTTTTATTGCAGCTTTTCCCTGTCACCAGCCTTCCGGCCAATTTCATGTTTGGCCATGGCCGCGAAAATGCCTATAATATTGGAGAGAGCAGAAGCAAAGCAGGGGGCGGCCCAATGCCTACAATATCATCATGCAGGGTGGATGTGCTGGTTGATGATGAAACCAAACTGATCGGTTTCATTGCCGCCGTCCTGCAGATTTCCGAGTACGAACTGTTCCGGATAGCCTACCGTAACTGGCATGACTACCCTGTTTCCGAAACCAGGCTTGACGCGCTTTTCAAGGAATACCTTGGGACAGGAGATGTGCCCTACTGGGTCAATGACTTTACCAGGAAAGCCCATGAGAAGTTCCTGGCAGGCGAACTCGACTACAGAGACTACGGCATAACAAGGCGTGTCTGCGACAGGAAGACCAAGGCGGTGGGCTGGGTTATCATATTCGCCCTGCTGGTGCTGATGCTTTTCTACAGCTACATTATTGCCAATTACACCTCATACTGATCGCAGCGTTTTTGTTGCGGCGGCCGCTTTCGGCCAGCATATGCCGCCCGGCCGGGTCAGGTTGCAGCCAGGGCCTGGTCAAGGTCTGCCCTGATGTCGTCGATATGTTCGAGACCGACGGAGAGCCGGACATAGTCAATGGGCGCCCCGGCCGCTTCCTGCTCCTCCGGGGTGAGCTGGGAGTGCGTTGTCGATGCCGGGTGGATGGCAAGGCTCTTGGCATCGCCGATGTTGGCCAGATGGCTGAAAAGCTTCAGGTTATTGATGAAGGCCTTGCCGCCCTCGAGGCCGCCCTTGATGCCGAAGCCGACGAGGGCCCCGAAGCCGTAGTGCAGGTATTTCTTTGCCAGGTCGTGGGTGGGGTGGGAGGCAAGACCCGGGTAGATCACCCAGTTCACTTTGTCGTGCTTTTCCAGGTGTTGCGCCACGGCCATGGCGTTGTCGCAGTGGCGTTCCATCCTCAGCGCCAGGGTTTCGATGCCCTGGAGGATCTGGAAGCTGTTGAAGGGCGAGATGCAGGCGCCCATGTCCCGCAGGAGGATGGTGCGGCACCGGATGATGTAGGCCGCGTTCATGACCGCGTCACTCCAGACAACGCCGCCGTAGGATGGATCCGGCTCGGTGAACATCGGGAATTTGCCCGAGGCGGGCCAGTCGAACCTGCCGCTGTCAATGATGATCCCGCCGATGCTGGTGCCGTGGCCGCCGCAGAACTTGGTCAGGGAGTGGACCGAGATGTCGGCGCCGAAGTCAAAAGGCCGGCAGAGGTAAGGGGTGGGAACGGTATTATCGACGATGAGGGGAATGCCGGCGTTGTGGGCTATGGCGGCAATCTTTTCCATGTCCGGGGTGTCGAGCCGTGGGTTGCCGATGGACTCGATAAAGACGCATTTTGTTTTATCGTTGATGGCGGCACCAAATGCTTCCGGGCTTGAGGCGTCGACAAAGGTGGTCGTGATGCCGTACTGGGGCAGGGTGTGCAAAAAGAGGTTGTAGGTGCCGCCGTAGAGGCTGGCGGCGGAGACAATGTTATCACCCGGCCGGCAGATGTTGATGATTGCATAGGTTATGGCCGAAGAGCCGGAACTGGTTGCCAGGGCGCCGACGCCGTCCTCAAGGTGCATCATTCTCTTTTCCAGGACATCGGTGGTCGGGTTCATGATCCTGGTGTAAATATTGCCGGTGGCCTCGGGCCTGAAATCGCCGGGCCGCAACCCTTCCTTGTGCAGGTTGAGGCGGGGGGCCCAGACCTCCGGCTTCAGCGAGAAAAGCTGGGCCGCATCCTCCGTGTCCTCAAAGACGTAGCTCGTGGTCTGGTATATGGGCACGGCCCTGCTGCGGGTTGCAGGATCAGGGGTGTGGCCGGCGTGCAGGGCGAGGGTTTCAGGCTTCCAGGACATGTGTCACCTCCGTTTTGAATAAAAACGTGTAAAGGATCGGGGCAGCGGGAAGGGAAATCCCCGCTGCACCCCATGTGCAGCGATGCTGTAAGAAAACTGACTAGGAAAAATAAGGTCGAAAGTCAAGGGAAATAT
>JAFDCC010000123.1 GCA_019312985.1 Deltaproteobacteria bacterium | reverse complement strand
TCCTCCTGCAGCCACAAAAAAAGCCGCAACCCACTACTAAAGGGGAAACGATAATCTTAGCACAAATTGCCGGATTGTCAATCCCGTTTTGCCTCCCGAACACCCATTCTACTCCGGCGCCCGGAAACGCGACAACCTATAACCTTATCCGGTAATTGTCAATGGAAAGTTCGCTAATCTGAAAAAAAAGAATGTGAGAATCAGGCATAGATCGGAAAATCATTGGTTTAGCCGCCCCGGGCCGGTTTCGAGGGTGAAAATCGCGCCGGCAAAACGGGTCAAAACTGGGGCTAAAGGCGATTTGAGTTGATATTTTATGAAATTCATTGGAATATTAGAAATTTGAGACAGTGACAGGTTTGCTCCATAAACCAGATCGTTCGATATGAGGTGGTGGCATGAAGAAGGCGTTTTTTCAGCGGGTCACTGATGAGGAGCAGAAGAAGGTTCAATGTTATCTCTGCGCGCACAACTGCCACATCAAGGAAGGGAAGAGGGGCGTATGCCAGGTGCGGGAGAACAGGGACGGTGTTCTTTACAGCCTGGTGTATGGCAGACTCATCAGCCAGAACGTCGACCCCATTGAAAAGAAACCGCTTTTCCACTTCCTGCCCGGCAGTCTTTCCTATTCCATTGCCACGGTTGGCTGCAACTTCCGCTGTTCCCACTGCCAGAATTATGATATCTCGCAATACCCCCGGCTGAACGACGGGGAAATTATCGGCAGGAGCGTGACGCCCCAGGAGGTTGTCTCCGAGGCCCAGGAGTACGGCTGGGGGAGCATCAGTTATACGTATATCGAACCGACGGTATTTTTTGAGTTTGCCTACGAGTGCGCCCAGCTGGCCCACGAAAGGGGCTTGCGCAATATATTTGTCAGCAATGGCTATACCAGCCCCGAAGCGGCACGAAAGATAGCGCCCTACCTTGACGGGAACAATATAGACCTCAAGGCCTTTACCGATAAGTTCTACCGGGAGGTTTGCGGCGCCAAGCTGCAGCCGGTGCTTGACACCATAGCCCTCATGAAGGAACTGGGGGTCTGGGTCGAGGTGACCACCCTGGTCATTCCGGGCTGGAATGACTCTGACAGTGAATTACAGGAAATTGCCCGGTTTATAAGAAATATTGATCCCGAGATGCCGTGGCATGTCACCCGTTTTCACCCGACCTTTAAAATGACCGACCGCAGCATGACCCCGGCCTCCACCCTGCAGCGGGCCCGGCAGATAGGGCTGAACGAGGGACTGAAATACGTCTTTGTCGGCAACATCCCGGGGGAGGCGGGAGAGAACACAATATGCCCCAACTGTCATGAAACGGTGGTTGCCCGAATGGGCTTTTCCATCATGTCCCAGAACCTGGACGGGGACAGATGCGGAAGCTGCGGGGCGGCCATTGCCGGTGTTTTTGCCGGCAGCCCGGCCTGAGCGTCTGCTGCTGATACCACCGGGACAGATTGAACCAACAGGACGGAGTGTGAGAATGGAAGTACAAAAAAACAACAAGAACAAGGAAAAAACACCGGCGAGGAAGGACCTGCTGCGGGCAATTCCCCAAGTGGACGAGGTGCTGCACTGGTTTTCCCGGGAGACGGCGCCGCTGTTCCTGATAAAACAGTCGATCCGGGAAGAGCTTGAAGCCCTGCGGCAGGATATTCTGGCCGGGAAAAAGGTCGGCAAACTGGATCTGGGTAAAAAGAAGCTGCTGGATAGGATCGGGGCACGGCTCCAGGCAAAACAGGGGCCCAACTTCAAAAGGGTAATCAACGCAACCGGGGTTGTCATTCATACCAACCTGGGACGCTCTATTCTGCCGGACAGTGCCGGTAAGGCCCTTGTCGAGGCCGGCACCCGTTACTCTAACCTTGAATTTGATCTTGCCACCGGCAAACGGGGCAGCCGCTACAGCCTCGTTGAACAGCTTCTCTGCGACCTCACCGGCGCCGAGGCGGCCCTGGTAGTCAATAATAACGCGGCGGCAGTATTGCTCGTTCTCGATACGCTTGCCAGGGACAGGGAGGTAATTGTTTCGCGGGGCCAGCTTGTTGAAATCGGGGGCTCCTTCCGGGTGCCGGATGTCATGGCAAAGAGCGGCGCCAGGCTGGTGGAGGTGGGGGCCACCAACAGGACGCACCTGAAAGATTACGAGGCGGCAATAACCGATGCGACGGCGCTGCTCTTGAAGGTCCACGCCAGTAACTTCAAGATGGTCGGTTTCACCAAGGAGGTGGCGGCAGAAGAACTGGTACAGCTGGCGGCAAGATACAAACTCCTGGTCATGGAAGACCTGGGCAGCGGCTGCCTGCTTGACATGTCAGCCTATGGCATCCGGCGGGAGCCGACCGTCCAGGAAACGGTTCGGGCCGGTGTCGATGTGGTCACCTTCAGCGGCGACAAACTCCTCGGCGGGCCGCAGGCAGGCCTGATTGTCGGAAAACGCGATATCATAGAGTGTATCAAAAAAAATCAGCTGAACCGGGCTCTGCGCATCGACAAGTTTACCCTTGCGGCCCTCGAGTCGGTCCTGCGTTTGTACTATGACCATGAAACAGTGGTTTCCAGGATTCCCACCCTTGCAATGCTTGCCGCATCACCACGGGTTATGGAACAGCGGGCCAGGCGTCTTGCCCGAAAGGTAATAAAACTCCTCGCCGGAAGGTGTGCGGTTGCCGTCCGGACCGTCGGTTCCCGCGTCGGCGGCGGGGCTTTACCCGAGGAGGACATCGAGAGCAGGTGTGTCGAGCTTGCGCCACTTGACCGGACCGTCAATGAACTGGAAAGAAGCCTGCGGCTCAACCAGGTGCCGGTTATCGGCAGGATAGAAGACGACAGGTACCTTCTTGACATGCGGACGGTTCTGGATGACGAGGTACCCCTTATTGCAACTGTGCTGGCCCGGGTTTTCGGGGTGGATCTTTAAGGGGGAGCCGCCCTTTCTTCTTGGAAAAGCAGGATGCCGGCTTGTGCAGGGTTTCAGCCATTTTGTCAGGCAGTTCGACCGGCCTGCCTGAAAACACATTTTTCCTGGCAGGCGCCGCTTGCTTTTTCTGCGCCGCCCTTTCCGGTATTGGCAATACCTTCCAAGGTAATATTACTCCAAAAGACACGTGAGGTGAAAATTGATTCACAGGCGGATAAGCAACAGCGGCTCTGAAGAAAGGGGCAGGCGAACTACCGACCTGCAGCACCAGTACTGGCTGGATTATTTCAATGCCGGTGACTCATGGCGGCTGTTCAGGATTATGTCGGAGTTTGTCGATGGCTTTGACACCCTGTCGGGCATCAAGGGGCCGGCGGTTTCATTTTTCGGTTCGGCCCGGACCACACCGGAAGATCCTTACTACAAGCTGACGATGTCCATCGCGGGGGAGCTCTCCCGCCAGGGCTATGCTGTTATCACCGGCGGCGGTCCCGGAATAATGGAGGCCGCCAACAGGGGCGCCACGGAAGCCGGCGGCTTTTCCGTGGGCCTCAATATCAATCTGCCCTTTGAGCAGCAACCCAATGTCTTCACGAACCTTCCCCTGAGCTTTAAGTACTTTTTTGTCAGGAAGGTCATGTTTATCAAGTATGCCATGGCCTTTATCTGCATGCCGGGAGGCTTCGGCACCCTTGACGAGGCCTTTGAAGCTGTCACCCTTATTCAGACGAAGCGGATCAAGCCCTTTCCCATTATTCTCGTGGGAACCGAATTCTGGTCCGGCCTCCTTGAGTGGATCCAGGAGGAAATTCTCGCCAACGGCAACGTCGACAGCGATGACATGAAAATTATTCATCTGCTGGATGACCCGCAGGAGATCGTCTCCTACATCAAAAAGACAATTGTAATATAATGAAAGGCTTATTGCCGGATAGCTGACTTTTTTGTATAGTTACCCGGGATTTGCTTCAAGAAGGGTGTTCGCCTCGGAAACTACAACCAAGGGAGAGAGTAGATGGCGCAGATCGATGCCTTTTTTAAACTGATGAATGAACAGGGTGCCTCTGACCTTCACATGATGGCCGGCATGCCGCCCATCCTGAGGATAAGGGGTGAGATGGAGCCGGTGAAGTACAAGGTCATGGATAACGAAGGCCTGAAAGCCATGCTTTATGAGATTTGCCCCGAGGAAAAGATCAAGGTTTTTGAAGAGACCGGTGACATGGATTTTGGCTACGAGATACCGAATCTCGCTCGGTACCGCTGCAATTTCTTTGAACAGAAAAACGGCATTGGCGCCGTATTCAGAGAGATCCCCAGCAAGATTCTCACCTGTGAACAGCTGCTGCTGCCTTCTGTTGTCGGCAAGCTATCGCAACTCCCCAAAGGCATGGTGGTCGTCACCGGTCCCACCGGCAGCGGTAAATCGACAACTCTGGCAGCCATTATTGATGAGGTGAACCGGAGCCGCAAGCACCATATCCTCACCATCGAAGATCCCATAGAGTTTGTTCATGTACCGCAGAAGGCGATTATCAATCACCGGGAAGT
>JAFDCC010000122.1 GCA_019312985.1 Deltaproteobacteria bacterium | reverse complement strand
TTCGAAGAACCTGGCCAGCAGTAGCCTGAGTTCCTGAAGTTTGAGCAGGTAGAGGATAATGCCATATATCACGGCGCCGGAGACCACTGAAAACAAGACCCCGAACAATTCCCGGATGAATCCCCCCTGCATCCAATCTCGCAGAAAAAGATCAAGAGCATAGAGAGACAGGCCCATCATAAAGGCTGCTGCCAGGACTTTGCTCAGGCCGGTCAGGAGGTAGGAAAGTGAAAAGCCGCGTAGTTTCCGGTAGAGGATTGCGCCCAGGAAAAGGAAGTTGGCCGTCATCGCGACGGAGATGGACAGGGCCATGGCCTTGTGCTGCAGGGAAGTTATGGTCAGGAGGATAACAAGGATGTTGGTTGCTACGGCAAGAAAGCTGCCGGCTACCGGGTAGCGCGTGTCATCAAGGGCATAAAAGACCGGCACCATGACCTTTACAGAGGCGTAGGCAAAGAGACCGAGGGCATAGAATTGAAGTGCCCCGGCCGTTTTGAAGGTGTCGGCGGCAGTAAAACTGCCGTGCTCGAAGATTACCCTGATGATGGGGTCGGCAAGCAGGATCAGACCGACTGTTGCCGGAATAGTCAAGGAAAAGGACATGGTCAGGGAGGAGGTAAATGTTTCCTTTAACCGAGAAAAATCCTTTGCGGCCGCCTGGCGGGAGAGAAGGGGCAGGGCGGCGACGGAGATGGCGACCCCGAAAACGCCGACCGGGAACTGGAAAAAGCGGAAGGCGTAGTTGAGCCAGGATAGGGTTCCCTCCTGAAGTGAGGATGCGAAATAGGTGTTTATGAAAATGTTTATCTGCAGAGCGGCAAGGCCGAACACCGCCGGTGCCATAAGCTTCAGGATGCGCAGCAGGCCGGGATCCTTGAGGTTGAAGGACGGGATGAACCGGAAATCCGTCCGGAAGAGGGCCGGGAGCTGGCCGCCCAGCTGCAGGCTCCCGCCGATGAGGGTGCCGACCGCCATGCCGACAATGGAGGGCTGGCCGTTTTCAGCGAGCAGGAATGCAAGGCTGACGCCGCCGATGATGGAACCGAGGTTGAAAAAACTGGAGGCAAGGGCGGGAATGAAAAAGCGCCCCTTGGTGTTAAGGATTCCCATGACAACGGAAGAGAGCGAGATGAATATGAGAAAGGGGAACATGATCATGGTGAGCAGCCGAGTCAGGGCGACCTTGTCAGGTATTTTTTCAAAGTCCGCATCCACCAGGGCAAGAACGATTCTGTCGGCAAAGAAAATGCCCACCAGGGTGATGATGCTGAGCAGGATGGTGATAAAGACCAGGACATTGCCGGCCAGTTTCCATGTGTCCCCGGGGCCCCTGGTTTCATCATAATCGGAAAAAACGGTGACAAAGGCGGCGCTCAGGGCCCCTTCGCCAAAGAGATCTCTCAGGAGGTTCGGGATCCTGAAGGCAACGACAAAGGCGTCAAAGGCAAAGCCGGCACCGAACAATACGGCAAAGGTTTGTTCCCGGACAAGGCCGAGTACCCGGCTGCACATTACAGCGATGCTTACCTTTGTGGCGGAGCGGGCTATTGTGCCGGTGTCTTCTGCGGGCTGCTGCATCGGGTAGTTTGATGAAAGGTGTTGGCCTGTTGCCGCGAAAGGGATGCGCGGTAAAAATTGTTGCTACTCTAGCAGGCTGACGCAAAGAAGACAATGTTCTTGCTTGACTTTGCCGCAAGCTTATGAATAGTATGCATTCCTTTATATTTTGCATTCGCTTTGCCTTGTGTGCACCTGTTTACGCAACCTTTTGTTTTTTATGATAAAAATGGACACCTGCTGCAGACTGAGTGGTCCATTGATAAGACGATTGCTGCAGTTATGAATTGGAGGGTTACATGACGGACGTGAAGCTGGTAAGGAATGTTGTAATTCTGGGACATGGCAGTTGCGGCAAGACAACCATGGCAGAGGCCATGCTTTTCAACGCGGGTGCGACCAAGCGGTTAGGCAAGGTGGACGACGGTTCCTCCAATCTGGATTTCGAGCCGGAGGAGATCAAGCGCAATATTACGATCAGTACGGCATTCAACCATTATACCTGGAAGAAACACGAGGTTTTCCTCGCCGACACCCCCGGTGACGACAACTTCATCAATGACTCCAAGTTCGCGGCCCGAGTTGCCGACAGTGCCCTCTTCTGCATCGGGGCGGCGACCAGCGTCAAAAACCAGACAACGAAATTCACCGACTTTATTGAAGAGAGAAAGATCCCGACGATTATCTGCATCACGCGGATGGACCGGGAGCGGGCCAACTTTGCCGGTGTCATCGAAGGGATCAAGGCAAACCTCCCCTTAAAGCCGGCCATAATCCTTGTGCCCATAGGGGCCGAGGCTAACTTCAAGGGTGTTGTCAACGTAATGAGCCAGAAAGCCTACCTGTTTGATGACAAGGGTAAGGCCAAGGAAGCTGATATCCCGGCCGACATGGCCGATGAAATTGAAATTTACCGTGAAAGCCTCATGGAGCAGGTGGCGGAAACGGATGACGACCTGATCGAAAAATTTCTCGAGGAAGGCGCTTTAACGGATGAGGATTTGCTGAATGGTTTAAAGGCAGGGGTCAGGTCCGGGGAGATCAGCCCGGTATGTGCCAGCGCCGCCCTCAATAACCAGGGCGTTACCATGCTCCTGGATATGATCAATGATCTTCTCCCGTGCCCCAGTGATATTGCGCCCCATTCCGGGATCAATCCACGCAATAAAGAGGTGGAGGAAAGGACAGCCACGGCCGATGCACCATTTTCGGCCCAGGTCTTCAAAACGATGGCGGACCCATTCGCCGGCCGGTTGACAATCTTCAAGGTTTTTTCCGGAACACTCTCCGGTGACACCTTTTACAACGCAAGCAAGGATGAAAGTGAGAGGTTCGGCCAGATATTCATCATGGAGTGCAAGGGCCAGAAGCCTGTTGACAGTGTCGGGCCGGGCATGATTGCCGCCGTCGCCAAGCTGAAGGAGACAACGACCGGCGATACCCTCTGCGCGGAAAACAAGCCCATCGTGTACGAGCCGCTTGTGCCGATTCTGCCCGTCATCTCCTATGCCGTGACCGCCAGGAAAGGGGACGAGGAAAAGCTGTTCAGCTCCATCACCAAGATGCTCGATGAAGATCTGACCCTGAAGCTCACCCGGGAGCAGCAGACCAAGGAGATCCTCATCTCCGGCGTCGGCCAGGTACACCTGGAGGTCATCGGTGAAAAAATCATGCGGAAGTTCGGCGTTGAAATGGAACTGCATACCCCCAAAATTCCTTACAAAGAAACCCTGAAGGGCAAGGCACGGGTCCAGGGCAGGCACAAGAAACAGAGCGGCGGCCGGGGCCAGTTTGCCGATACCTGGATCGAGATGGAGCCGCTGCCGCGGGGCGGGGGCTACGAATTTGTCGACAAGATTGTCGGCGGCGCCATCCCCAAGACCTATATTCCGGCCGTGGATAAGGGCATCCAGGAAGCCATGGAAAAAGGTGTACTTGCCGGCTATCCCATGGTTGACGTAAAGGTCCAGCTGGTTGACGGCTCCTTTCATGCCGTCGACTCTTCCGAGCTTGCCTTCAAGATTGCCGGGTCGCTGGCGTTCAAGAAGGCGGCCGTGGAAGCAAAACCGACACTTCTCGAGCCGATTATGAATATCACGATCCGGGTCCCGGAAGACTGTGTCGGCGATGTGATGGGCGACCTGAACTCACGCCGGGGCCGGGTGATGGGCATGGATTCCGAGACGAAAAACGAGGTGATCAAAGCCCAGGTCCCCATGGCGGAAATCCAGAAGTATGCCGCTGATCTTACCTCGTTTACCGGCGGCAGGGGCTCCTTTGAGGTCAGCTTCTCCCATTACGAGGAGGTGCCGGCCCAGATCGCGGAAAAGGTCATTGAGGAGGCAAAGGGCGAGGGTTGATTTTCCCGTTGCTGCCCTCTTCGGGAAAACCTGGAATATAAAAAAACCTCGCCGGGCTTGATTCCCGGGCGAGGTTTTTTGTGTTCTTCCGGCGCCGTTAGAAACAGTCTATTTCGATCTGCGATGATCCCGGTGTGTCCGGGCGGGCGGTGATTTCGCCGAGGTGGTATGGGGTTTCGCCCAGGGCGGTGAGCTGCTGCATGAAGTCATCGACAATGTTTTCGTCAATGACGGCAACCATGCCGATTCCCATGTTGAAGGTGCGGCACATCTCCTTTGCGGTAATATTTCCCTTTTCCTGCAGAAATTTAAAAATGGGCGGGATTTCCCAGCTTTCATAGTGGATGATGGCTCTGCTTCCCTGGGGCAGTATGCGCGGAATGTTGTCAATAAAGCCGCCGCCGGTAATATGGACAAAACCGCTGACCTTGAAGTTCTTGCTCAGGTTGAGGAGCGATTCGCTGTAAATGCGTGTCGGTTTCAGCAGCTCCTCCCCCAGGGTGCTGCCGAATTCATCCATGTGGTCGTCGACGGACAAGCCCAGTTCCTCAAAACATACCTTTCGCACGAGGGAATAACCGTTGCTGTGCAAACCGGACGATGCCAGGCCGACAATCTGGTCGCCCACCTTAATATCAGAGCCGTCGATAATTTTATCCCGTTCCGCAATGCCGACGACAAACCCGGCGAGGTCGTAGTCACCTTCGGCATAGAGGCCGGGCATTTCTGCGGTCTCCCCGCCGATAAGGGAACACTTTGCAATTTTACAACCGGCTGCGACCCCTTTTATAATATCGGTGGCATTATTGATCTCGAGTTTGCCGACAGCAAGATAGTCGAGGAAAAAGAGGGGCCTGGCTCCTCCCACGGCAATGTCGTTGACGCACATGGCAACCAGATCAATGCCGATGGTGTCATGTTTGTTGCAAAGCTTGGCTATGTTCAGCTTGGTTCCGACGCCGTCGGTGGAGGAGACAAGGACCGGATCAGTGAACTGGCCTGAACCGATGGCGTAAAGGCCGCTGAATCCCCCGATATCGGTAAGTACGCCCCTGCCGAAAGTCGGGGCCACGATGTCCTTTATTCTGCTGACCAGCTCATTGCCCTTGTCTATGTCAACGCCGGCCTCGCTGTACCTGGATTTTTCCTGATCGCCCATTTTTTATTGTGATTTCAACATAGTAATTTGAGAGGCGCCCATCCTGCCCCGTTTGATGAAAAGGCCTGAACTATTTCCCGGAAAATGTAACTTATAATTTTGGGCCCCTGAAAAGTCAAATAAAATCCATGCGCTTTTTTCCATGGCGGCGATTGCGGAAATCTGCCTCCGGCCGGCTGCCCTTTCTCCCGGCAAAGCGGCCCGGTCGCCCCCCGTATTGCTCGTTGAAATAGTCCAGTATTCCTGGTAGCATATCAACCTTATGAAATTTCTATTCACTCTCGTCGGCCTGGTTTTCATCCTGGAAGGGCTGCCCTACCTTACATTTCCCGAGGCAATGCAGCAATGGCTCCGGCAGCTTCTGGAAATGAGCCCTTCCCAGCTGCGGCTTGTCGGGCTTTTTGCCGTGGGGCTCGGGTTGCTGATCTGCTTTATCACCCTGCGCTCCGGCCTCTTCAGCTAGCATTGGACAACAACCGCTGTTGCCGGAATAACAGAGAATAAGCCTCGTTAAACAAAAAAAGGAAGGGGATATATATGGGGCGGCAACGAAGCAGCTGGAAGTCAAACGTCGGTTTTCTCCTTGCCGCGATAGGGTCGGCAATCGGATTGGGCAATGTCTGGCGTTTCAGCTACATGGCCCATCAGCATGGCGGCGGCGCCTTTCTCGTGCCATACCTTGTCGCCCTTATTGTTGCCGGCCTGCCTATCATGATTATCGAATACGGGCTGGGCCACCGGGAAAAGGGGTCGGCACCTCTGAGTTTTGTCCGCATCGATAAAAAATTCGAGTGGCTCGGCTGGTGGATGCCGGTGGTCGCCATGTTCGGTATCATGCTGTACTACTCGGTCGTGATCGGCTGGTGTATCAACTACTTTTTTTACTCTTTCAACCTGTCTTGGGGGAGCGACACCCAGGGTTTCTTTTTCAACCAGTTTCTGCAGCTCTCCGACTCGGCCGCGGTAATCGGCGGGATCCGCATTCCCATTGCCGCCGCCACCCTGTTCGTCTGGGTCCTGTGCTGGCTTATCTGTTAAAGGGACATCCGGCACGGCATTGAAAGGGCAAGCGTCATTTTCATGCCGGTTCTTTTTCTTTTGACCATAATCCTTGTTGTCTGGAGCCTCTTCCTGGACGGTGCCGCCGACGCCATTTTCGACCATTACCTCCACGCCGACTGGTCAAAAATAAACCTCTTCAGCGCAGATCCCGCGGCCCGCAGTGCTGCCGGCAAGGTATGGGCCGGCGCCTTCGGCCAGATATTTTTTACCCTGTCACTGGGGTTCGGCATCATGATCACCTATGCCAGCTACCTGCCGCGCCGGACGGATATCGCTAAAAACGCCTTTATCACATGCCTGGTGAACTGTTTTTAC
>JAFDCC010000121.1 GCA_019312985.1 Deltaproteobacteria bacterium | reverse complement strand
TTCAGGGGGGGCGGGGAGAAGGGCGGGCATCTATAGCGCCAATACCCTGCGCGAGATCAAGCCCCAAAGCACCCTCGCCATATTTGTCAGCCAGTTCAGGAACCTGATCGCCTACTTTCTCGTTGCCGCCGCCCTGCTGTCCTTTCTCTTCGGTGACCATGTCGAGGGGTTTGCCATTGTCGCCGTGATCTTTATTAACGCCATTATCGGCTTTGTCACGGAATTGCGGGGCGTGCGCTCCATTGAGGCACTGCGCAGGCTCGGTACGGTCAGTTCCAGGGTGCGGCGCGATGGAACGGTTGCCGAAATTCCGGCCCGGGAGCTTGTCCCCGGAGATATTGTCCTCCTGGAGGGCGGCGATATCATAACGGCCGACCTCCGCATCCTGGAAGCATCGAGGCTGCAGGCGGACGAATCAACCCTGACCGGTGAATCGCTCCCGGTGGCCAAAAAAGTCGAGAAACTGCCGGATGAGGTTGTCCTGGCTGAACGGGTTAACATGCTTTTCAAGGGGACGGCGGTGACGAGGGGCTCCGGCCTGGCGCTGGTAGTCGGCACCGGCATGGCAACTGAGCTCGGCACCATCTCGACCCTGGTCCACGAAACGGTGGACGAGGGTACTCCCCTGGAAAAGAGGCTCAACCAGCTGGGACACTGGCTGATCTGGGTCAGCCTCGGAATCGCGGCCGTTGTTGGGGGAACCGGCATTGTCGCGGGTCGGGATATCTTTCTCATGATTGAGACGGGAATCGCCCTGGCGGTGGCCTCCATTCCCGAAGGTTTGCCCATTGTCGCCACCATTGCCATGGCCCGGGGCGTCTGGCGCATGGCCCGGCGCAATGCCCTGGTCAAGGACCTGGCAGCGGTGGAAACTCTGGGGGCGACTTCAGTCATCTGCACTGACAAGACCGGCACTCTTACGGAGAACCGCCTGACCGCCGCAACCCTTGCCCTCAGTGATAACTACCTTACCATCAAGACGTCTGCCGCAAATGAAGCCGCAGTCTTTGTTGCCGACTCAGGCCCACCGCTTGTTCCTGATGCCCACCCGGTGCTGCGCCAGGCCCTCGAGGTCTGCGTCCTGTGCAATAATGCCGAAATCTCCCCCGCCGCTGCCGGCAAGGAGGAGCAGGCAGTGGGCGACCCCCTGGAAGTGGCCCTCCTGTTACTGGGCGCCCGTTGCGGCCTCACCCACCGGGATCTGCACGAGAGGTTTCCCGAAGAAAAGGAGGTGGCCTTTGACTCTGAAACCATGATGATGGCCACCTATCATTCCCTTGACAGCAGCTATCGGGTCGCTGCCAAGGGGGCCCCTGAAAGTATCCTTGCAGGCTGCACTGCGGTGCTTACCCCCGACGGCCCGCAGGAACTGTCAGATGAGGGTCGCCGCTCCTGGCTGGAGAAGAATGATGCCATGGCCGCTGCCGGTTTGCGGGTTCTTGCCCTGGCGGAAAAGAAGGTTGACAGCCCGGATGTCCCTCCCTATGAAAACATGCAGCTCCTGGGGCTGATCGGCCTCATAGATCCGCCCCGGGAGGACGTTCGGCAGGTCCTGAGGGAATGTCGCGAGGCCGGGATCAGGGTGATCATGGCCACGGGGGATCAGCCGGTTACGGCCCAGGCTATCGGTTACGCCGTGGAGCTGGTGGACGACCCTGCGGCCCCGGTTTTTCACGGCAATGATCTCAGGGCCCCTGATTTGCTGCAGCCGGAGGAGAAAATCCGGCTGCTCAACGCCAGTCTCTTTGCCAGGGTCAGTCCGCGACAGAAGCTTGACATCATCGGTCTGCACCAGGACAACGGCGCCATTGTCGCCATGACCGGCGACGGCGTCAACGATGCGCCGGCCCTCAAAAAAGCGGATATCGGCATAGCCATGGGGCTGCGCGGCACCCAAGTGGCCCGGGAGGCCTCGGACATGATCCTCAAGGATGATGCCTTTGCCTCCATCGTCCACGCCGTGGAGCAGGGCAGGATCATCTTTAAGAACATCCGGAGTTTTGTGATCTACCTCCTGTCGTGCAACCTCAGTGAAATAATGACCGTCGGCCTGGCCGCCTTTGCCAACGCGCCCCTGCCGCTGTTGCCGCTGCAGATTCTCTTCCTGAACCTGGTGACTGATGTCTTTCCTGCCCTGGCTTTGGCCGCCAGCGAGGCGTCGCCGGAGATCATGAAGGCACCGCCCCGGACAAAGGGGGATCCCATAATGAATTCCGGCCGCTGGCTTGTTGTTGCGGCTTACGGTTTTCTCATAACCGTCGCGGTCCTCGGTGCCATGGCCATCGCCCTCTATTACTGGGACATGGACGAGAAGCAGGCTGTTACCATCTCTTTTCTCACCCTGGCATTTGCCCAACTCTGGCACGTGTTCAACATGCGGGATAAAAACAGCAGCCTTTTCAACAACGCCATCGTGCGCAACCCCTTTGTCTGGGGCGCACTGGCCCTCTGCACCCTGCTGCTCGCGGCAACAGTTTATCTGCCGCTCCTGGCCCGGGTGCTCAACGTCGTCAATCCCGGGCTGCGCGGCTGGCTTCTGATACTTGGCATGAGCCTGCTGCCGATGCTTGTCGGCCAGGCAGTCATGCTGCTTGGCAGGGTCAGGGGCGGCGTCAAGGGGTAGGCGGCCCGTGCGCCAGGCGTCCCTGGAAGAAATGCCGAACAATTGCCAATTGGCCAATCACCTGTTACTATCCCCCCATGCCGGCAAAATCTCCCGTATACCTCATAGACGGCTCAGCCTATTTCTACCGGGCCTACCATGCCGTGGCGCCCCTGACCACGACAAACGGCCTGCCGACCCATGCCGCCTTCGGCCTTGTCAATATCCTTCGCCGGGTCATCAAGGAGAAGGAACCGGAGTTCCTGGCCGTGGCCTTCGATGCCAAGGGTCCCAATTTCCGGCATGACCGGTACCCTGCATACAAGGCGAACAGGCCGCCGATGCCTGATGATCTGGCAGTACAGATACCCTACATCAAGGGGATTGTAGGGGCCTATAACCTCTACACCATGGAGGAGCTGGGGGTTGAGGCCGATGATCTCATCGCCTCCGCCGCCCGCAGACTGGAGCGCCTTGGTTACAGGGTCATCGTGGTTTCCGGGGATAAAGACCTGCTGCAGCTGGTGAACGGGAATATCATCCTCTGGGACCCGATGAAGGATGTCCTCATGGACGTTGCCGGGGTGAAGAAAAAATACAATGTCGGGCCGGAGCAGCTCCTCGATTTTTTTGCCCTCATGGGGGACAAGAGCGACAATATCCCGGGGGTTCCCGGCATCGGGCCGAAATCGGCGGAAAAGCTCATCAACGAGTTCGGCACCCTGGAAAACCTCTACAAAAACCTGGCCGGCCTCAAGAAAAGCAAAATGAAGGAAAACCTCGAGGCCCACCGGGAGGACGCCTTTCTCTCCCGGGAGCTGATCCGCTTAAAAGAAAGCCTGGACGTTTCAGAAGATATCGATGACTACCGCCTGCCCGGTCCTGATGTAGGGAAACTGAAGAAGCTCTACACCGAGTTGGAGTTCACCCGGCTGCTGAAAACCGAGGTCCCGGCGAAGGGGGTGAGCCGAAAGGGGTTTTACCTGGTGCAGACAGCCGGGGACCTGGCTGCCTTGGAAAAGCTGCTGTCCCGGGCCGGCTGCCTCGTACTCGACACAGAGACATCGGATCTTGACCCGCTGTCTGCCGAGCTTGTCGGTCTCTCCCTCTGTACCGATTCCGA
>JAFDCC010000120.1 GCA_019312985.1 Deltaproteobacteria bacterium | reverse complement strand
CGGCGCCCTGAAATCCCCGGATGAGCTACTCTGGACACTGAAGAACAAGGGAATAACCCCTGACAAGACGGTGGTGGTCAGCTGTAACACCGGAATAGATGCAGGCAGTGCCTACTTCATTTTCCGCTACCTGGGCTTTTCCGATGTCAGGCTGCACGACGATTCCTGGGTCAATTACTCGAACCTGCCTTAGCAGTTGGCAGAAGCAAAACGGACAAAGCCCCCGGAGAAAAACTCCGGGGGCTTTTTTTATTTCCAGGCATGCCGGTGGTTTCCGGCCCTCCTAAAGACATGGTTCGCTGTCGCATGGCTGCACCTCTACCGTTATATGGCAATCGCCGAGAAAATCGGTGACAATTTTTCTGTAATGGTCCGGGGATTTCGGGAAATGGGTCACCACGGTAAGTATCACGGATACCTGCTGCGGGCTTATCTGCCAGACATGCAGGTCGGCTACTACGTTGTCCGAGTCCGCCTCGATGAGTGAGCGCAGCTGCTCCACTTTTTTCCGGTCCACTTCGCTGTCAAGCAGTATACGGCTCGTATCGCGCAGCAGCCCGTATGACCAGCGGGTAATCACCACGGCGCCGACAATACCCATGGCGGGATCCATCCAGACCCAGCCGAAATGCTTGCCGGTCAAAAGGGCGAAAATGGCGAGAAAGGATGTGAGGGCATCTGCCAGGACGTGCAGGTACGCTGCTTTCAGGTTGTGGTCATGGTGGTGCGGATCATGCTGGTGCTCATGGGAATCGTCGTGGGAGTGGCCATGCGGGTGGCCCTCTTTGCCATGCAGCCGCCAGGCGCAGAACAGGTTGACAAGCAAACCGAGGACCGCCACCCCGATTGCCTCGTTGAATTGTATCTGGACCGGGACGAAAAGTCGGCGGATAGATTCCCCTCCCATAATGAGGGCAATGACGCCTAAGACAACGGCGCTGGCAAAACCGCCTAAAACACCAACTTTGCCGGTGCTGAAGCTGTAGCGCGGATTGTCGGCATGGCGCCGGGCGTAGCGGTAGGCAAAAACGGTGATAGACAGGGCCGCTGCATGGGTTCCCATGTGCCAGCCATCTGCCAGCAGGGCCATGGAGCCGAAAAGGTATCCGGCCCCGATCTCGGTCACCATCATGATAAGGGTGATGAGAATGACCTGCCAGGTCCGCCGCTCCCCCTCCCTGTTTTCTACGACATAATCATGGGAGTGCTGCCAGAGGTGGATCGTTTTGCTGTGCATTTTTAAAGTTGTTCTTTACTTGATATTTCTGGTTACGCTCTCGCCTGTTTCTGGAGGAATCAGCCCGATCCCTGTGAACAATCTCAGGTGGGAGCGGTGCATTCCGCATCCCTGCCGCCTTTAATGGAGCCGGCGCTCCTGCCTTTCCCCGTTCGTTTGCGCCAGCGGTCCAGGCCCGATGCTGCTATCTTTCTGACTGCCTGGTATAAAGGCTTGACAGACAACAGGATGACCACAAGAGCCCCGGCCAGCTGCAGCCACTCCGGAATAACTTCGCCGGCCTGCCCCGCAACAGCCTGGGCCGAAATACCAAAGACGTTGTAGACGTAATCGAGGACAAGGCCGCTCACCACGGCAAAAAGCGACAGTGCTGCCAGGTAGATGAATGTGGCCCGTTTGCCGAGAATGCCAAAGAGGACCGAAAGTGACGTCACGTTGGTTGCCGGCCCCACCAGGAGGAAAACCAGGGCGGCACCGGGGCTCACCCCCTTGAGGATAAGGGCGGCGGCAACCGGCGTGGAGGCCGTGGCACAGATATACATGGGTATCCCCACCAGGAGCATGATCAGCATTGACTGCAGTCCGCCTCCCAGATAGGTGGCCATGATTTCCCGGGGAATCAGGGCGGCAATGACCCCGGCCAGCAGGAGACCGGCAAAAAACCAGCCCGCCAAATCGCCCCAGAGGTCATCCACCGTGTACCGCAGCCCGGCCCACAGTTTCTCACGCAAGGAATGGTGCCTGGCGTGTTCCTCCGGCGGGCACTCTTGACCGTCACAGCATCCGTCAACGGGACAGCTTCTGTCCACCACCCGGACCCAGTCCTCCTCCTTCTGGCTCTTCAGAATATTCTCGGCAAAACCGGCAGCCACTGCCGTGACAAAGGCTGCAACAGGCCGGGCCACCGTCATGATCGGATCGAGAAGGGCATAGGTGATGGCGATGGAATCCACGCCCGACTCAGGGGTCGAGATGAGAAAGGCCGTCGTGGCGCCGCTGTTTGCCCCCTGTTTTTTCAGGGAGGCGGCAGCGGGCAGAACGCCGCAGGAGCAAAGTGGTATGGGAATGCCGAACAGGGCGGCCTTTATGACCGAACTGAACTTTCCCCTGCCAAGGTGGGCGGCAACAAAGGAAGGGTTCAGAAAAACCTTGAGCAGGCCGCCTACCAGCATGCCGAAGAGGATATAAACGGAAGCCTCGCGCAGAAGATGCCAGGATTCCCCGAGTATAGTGATAAGTATGTCCATTTCTTCCCTGTTGAGTATAAAATCCACAAAGCAAGAACTGCCTTGCTACCGGCTGATTTCCTCCGGCTGCTGCCCCCCGGCCGCCGGTTCCTGAATATGCTGAAGAGCGATGCCGACAAGCTGCGAGACATGGGCATCGGCCAGCCTATAGTAGAGGATTGTCCTGTCCCGCCGGTTTTTGACCAGCCGGAGGGTCCGAAGCAGCCGGAGCTGGTGGCTTACGGCCGATTCCGTGATTCCAAGGAGGGCAGCCAGGTCACAGACGCACATTTCCTCGTGCTCCAGGGCCCAGAGTATCTTCAGGCGGCTCACATCGCCGAGGGCCTTGAAGGTCAGGCTCAGTTCGCCGATTGTGAACTCATCAAGGGCACGCCGCCTCGCCGCCGCTACCTTTTCTTCATGAATAATGCGGCAGTCGCACGTCTCTCTTGCCTGTTTCATCCCCACCTCTTTTATTATATGAGCACATACTCATATAATAGCCGCTCTTTACGAAAAGTCAATAAAAAGGTAGATAAGGACCTTGATCAATTACACCCATTTGAGACCAATGGCCGCCACAGAAAAAAAAACAGAACCTGCACCGCCCCCGGTCACCTCCGGCCCGGGGACTCTCTACGTTGTCGCCACACCAATCGGCAATCTGGAGGATCTGACCCTGCGGGCCATACGAATCCTTCGCGAGGTTGACCTCATTGCGGCGGAAGATACCCGGCACACCCGCAAACTCCTCTCCCACCTGGGTATTTCCACCCCGACCCTCAGCTACTACAGGGAAAAAGAACAGGAACGCTCTGCCCTCGTCATACGCCGGCTGCAGCAAGGCGAGAATGTCGCCCTTGTCTCCGATGCCGGCACCCCGGGAATCTCCGACCCCGGTTCCGTCCTGGTCCGCCACGCCGTCAGCGCCAACATCCGGGTTGAACCTGTCCCGGGCCCTTCCGCCCTGAGTGCCGCACTTTCGGTGGCCGGCATGGTTGAGGGCGCTTTTGTCTTTCTCGGCTTTGCCCCAAGCCGCAGGAAGCTGCGGCGGGACCTCCTCCTCTCTCTCCGGCCGGAGAAAAGGCAGCTTGTCTTTTTCGAGGCACCGCACCGCGTTGACACGTTTCTGCAGGACAGCTATGAAATCCTGGGGGACCGGGAGATCTTCTGGTGCCGGGAGCTGACAAAGGTGCATGAAGAGCTGACCCGGGGGACCCTTGGCAGGGTGCTGGAGCAGTGCAAAGGAAAAAGAATCAGGGGCGAATCGGTGCTGATCATTTCCGGTGCGCCTCCCCGGCCGGAAATGTCAGACCGAAAAATTGAGGAACTGCTGCGCGCCTGCAAAAAGTCCGGGGGGAAAAGCCTGAAAAGCGCGGTGCAGGAGCTTACCGCGGCACACAATCTGCCCCGATCCAGGGTGTACAGCAAGGCCCTGGAAATCTGGCAGGAGTGATCCTCTAAATTTCCTAGAATGTTATGCTGAAACTGCTCACCCGGCCCGAACCGGTTTTCCACACCTGCAGTTTGAGCCCACCGGCACTCTGGGCCTCGGCAGGAAAAAACAGAAAGCCGTTGGCCAGGCTCTGATCCGGTATGACCTTCCCTTCAAGTCCCTTGTCGCGGATATCGTCGGCAATGGTTCGCTTTTGCGGAGCCTCGGTTCCCTCTTTCGCCCCACCGTAAACAGCACCGCCAGCAGCGCCGACCGCAGCCCCCTTGCCGGCGGATTCGGCCACGCTTTCACCTGTCAGAATGCCAAATGCAGCCCCGAGTACAGCACCGGTTGCAGCGCCCCAGCCGGCACCCTTGCCGGCACTGCCGAGGATTGCGCCGGTCTCCGTTGCTTTTGCGACCCGTTCTACAGCAGCCCGGTTGGAAATCAGGTTCCAGTAGCGGTTGGTATTGTCCACCAGGAAGGTCTGCTCCAGCACGACCTCGACATCATCGCCTGACCTGTTGTCCATCACCACCTGGACCGGCAGGAGGCCGGCCTTCTTGATATCAAAGCCAAAGGCCTGCCGCGCGGTTTCCTTCTCGGCAAACGCTTCCGCCCCAATCGTCATGCCGTCGGCAGTAACACTGTTCGGATAGTCTGCAGCGGGCCTGAATCCGACATACTGTGTTTTATATTGCGTACAGGAAAAAAGCCCGACCAAAAGAATAGAGAAAAACAGACTGATTGCAGATTTCATGACACACCCTCCTTGGTGAACCGAAAATTGGTCAAACAGCTCTTGAATGTGTAAAATAAAAACCTACTCAAAACTCGACAACGTTATACGTTATTTAAAAATATTTATGAATAACTCCTGCCGTTCGCAAGATTTTTTTCCACACCGGATGGCTTTTTGAAAAGTATACTACAACAGAAGAATTTTATCATTGTTTGTCCTGACAAAATGGTATGATGATTCCACAAGGATACTCAGCATTGGCAGCTTGAAAAACGGGCTTTTTTCAAGGATAAAGGATTGATGGAGGAGATATTATGGATCGAAGGGACTTCCTGAAACAGGTTATGCTCTGGTCGGCCGGCATCTCAACCAGTGTTCCCGCTTTTCGCATCGGCTCCGGACTGCTGGCAGCCGAAAGGGCTGCCCCCGTGGTAGCACATGCCACCGGCAAGGATTATTACAGGCTCACAGCCATGGTACTGGAACCTTTAGGCGGCATTGGCACCTTTGTCAAATCCGGGGAGAAGGTGGTCATCAAGCCTAATATGGCCTGGGACCGCAACCCGGAGCAGGCGGCAAACACGCACCCCCTGGTGGTCAAAGCCCTGGTCGAATTGAGCCTTGAGGCAGGTGCCTGAAAAGTGATGGTATTCGACCGCAGCTGCAACGAGCCACGGCGGTGTTATGTAAACAGCGGTATTCAACAGGTTATGAAATCAATAAAGGATAAGAGGCTGGCCTACTATCATCCCGACGACCGCAAATTTATTCCAGTCAACATTGAAAGGGGTAAAGCTGTGAACCGGCTTGAAATCTACCGGGACGCCCTGGAGGCTGACACCTATATCAACGTTCCAGTCGCCAAGCACCACAGTTTAAGCAGGCTCACCCTCGGCCTCAAAAACAGCATGGGTGTGCTGGGCGGCAACCGCGGCAGCATGCATCACAATCTCGGGCAGAAACTCGCCGATCTCGCAACCGTGATCCGCCCTAAGCTCACTCTTATCGATGCCACCCGGATCCTGCTGCGCAACGGCCCCCAGGGAGGCAGCCTGGATGACGTAAAAATCCTCGACACCCTGGTAGCATCGGCCGACCCGGTTGCCTGCGATGCTTTTGCGACAACGCTTTTCGACCTGGCGCCTGATGAAATTGCTTCAACGGTGGCAGCCTACAAAATGGGGTTGGGTGAAATGGACCTCGAGAGAATGCAGATTATCCAGGCCTGATAAACCTTCATGAAGAAAAATGGTATGACACTGCGACACTGGCGCCGTTTAAGCCAGGCATTATGCTTTATCCTGTTCATTTTTCTCTTTATAAAAACAGACTATTCGGGCTCCAATGAAATTCCATACGCGGTAAATATCCTGTTCCGCATTGATCCCTTTCTTGCTGCTTCAGCTTCCCTGGCCGCAAAAGCCCTGGTTTCCCTCATGTGGCCGTCGCTCATCTTTATCGGGCTCACCTTTATTTTCGGGCGTTTTTTCTGCGGTTGGATCTGCCCGATGGGGGCGCTGCTGGACGGAGCCCATCGTTTCATACCACAAGCCCGCCCTGGAAATGCGAACCGTTTCCGCACCTTCAAGTTTTACCTGCTTGGATTCCTGCTGATTGGAGCTTTTCTCGGACTGCCTTTGACAGGCTATTTTGATCCCTTTTCCATCCTGGTCCGCGGCCTGGCACTATCCGTCTATCCAGCCCTGAATGTTTTGACCGTCTCCTTTTTCACCTTTACCTATCAGCAGATGCCGGACTGGGTCAACATGCTGACCGAGCCGGTCTACTCCTTTCTCAAGGCAACGATCCTGCCCTTTCAGCAGAACCACTATCACCTTGGTTTTGTTTCACTTTTTCTCCTCGCAACGATATTTATTCTCGAACGGCTGGAACGGCGTTTTTTCTGCCGCAATGCCTGCCCGGTGGGAGCCTTCTATGCTATTACATCACGCTTCTCGTTAATGCGGGGCAAGGGCGGCAGCAGTTGCGGCCGGTGCAGAAACTGTATATCGGTATGCCGCATGGATGCCATTGATGAGAACCGCAGGATCTCACCCTTGGAGTGCACCCTGTGCATGGATTGTCTCGATCTGTGCCCGGGCAGCAAGATATCCTTCGGGTTTCAAAAAAAAGATCTCACTCGACCAGGCTTCGGGCTCAGCCGGCGGACATTTATTGGCAGCCTGGCAATCGGCACGGCCCTGCCCTTTGTTCTCGATACCAGGGTTATGGCACAGAGGGCTGATCCTTTCCTGGTCAGACCCCCCGGCGCCCTGCCGGAAAAGGAGTTTCTCGGCAGGTGCGTCCGCTGCGGCGAGTGCATGAAGGTCTGCATTGGAAATGGCCTGCAGCCGACCTTTCTCTCCGCCGGCCTTGAAGGTATCTTCTCACCGCGCCTCAACGCCAGGAGCGGCTACTGTGAATACAACTGCACCCTGTGCGGCCAGGTGTGCCCCACCGGCGCCTTGGCCAAACTCAGCCTCGACCGGAAGCATGCCACAAAGATCGGTAATATTTTCTTTGACAAGAACCGTTGCCTCCCCTTTGCAAAAGGGATTCCCTGCATTGTCTGTGAAGAGCACTGCCCCACTCCTGCCAAGGCAATCCAGTTCCGGGAGGCCATGGTATTGAACAACCAGGGTGAAAATGTCCTGGTCAAACAGCCTTATGTCATTGACGAGCGGTGCATTGGCTGCGGTATCTGTGAAACCAGGTGCCCGCTACCGGGGAAAAGCGCCGTCCGGCTCACCTCTGCAGGAGAAAGCCGCAATCCCGGCAATGCGCTGCCGAACCAGGCCCTGCCGGGGTGATAGCTGGGAGGGGATTAAGTCGTAGAACTCACGGTTCAACCCTTTTACGGAGCCAGGCCGCGGCAGCAATGGCGGACCGGCAGCCGTCCCCCACCATGACCTCGACGGGCAGGTCAGGCCGAACCACCCGGCCGGCGCCAAAGACCCCGGGAAGAGATGTCATGCCGTTTGTATCAACCGTGAGAAACCCTCCTGCATCCCTGCGGGCCTCAACAAGTTCACTGTTCGGCACTAAGCTGCGGAAGACAAAGAGAGCTGCAACCGCCAGCTTCCGCGTCCCTCCTGACGCCAAATCCGCCACCTCCACTGCTTGCAGGAAATCATCGCCCAGCAGGGCGGTGACGTGGGTACGGCCCATAAAGTCTAACCCATTGCGGCTTTCGAGCTCTTTTACAAGCTGAACGTCGGCAGAAATCTGGGCGTCGCCGGTGATAAAAAAAACCCGGCACCCCAGTTCCAGGAGGTGGCGAGCGGCCCGGGCCGCGAAGCTGCCGTTGCCGGCGACAGCTACATCCTGCCCTTTGTAGCGGCCTCCGGCGCACTGGGCGCAGGTGTGGATGCCGCGCCGGGCAAAACGCTCCTCTTCCTGCAATCCCAGCGCCCTGGGGCTGCCGCCGCTGCAGACGATGACACTCCTGGACTGGAATCGCTCCTTTCCCGAGCAGAGAATCGCAAACTGGCTGTTTGTTTGAGGCCGCACACCGGAAACCTTGATGGATTCACGCAGGAGACAGCCGGCAGCTTCCGCCTGCTTCACCATGATCTGGGTGAACTCCCAGCCGCCGGTTGCTTCTATCCCCGGGTAGCCCTCAAGCCGTTCGATAACGGCAACAGAGCCGCCGAAAACTGTCTCCTCCAGGAGGAGCACCTGCAAGCCCAGCCGGCCTGCGGTCATTGCCGCCGCCAACCCGGCAACGCCTCCTCCCACCACAGTGACATCGTAAAGCTTCCCGGCAACTTTCCCGTTTTTCCTGTTCACGGCAATCAGAGAAGCCCCTTGCCGGTGGTGGTTGTCATCAGTTGGCCATGCTTGACACCCTTGGTGCCGATCAGTTCCTCCGCCAGCCGCTTGATCTTTTTTGCCTTGCCCTTGATGACCACCACCTCAAGGCAGTGGTGGGCATCGAGGTGCACATGCAGGGCAGAGATGATCTCCTTGTGGTGGGTGTGCTGCTGGTCGGTCAGCTTATCCGACAGGTCCCGGGTGTGGTGGTCGTAAACCAGGGAAACGGTGCCGACGGTCTCCAGGTTCTCCTGGGCCCACTCCTCTTCCACCAGGGCATTGCGGATCAGGTCCCTGATCGCCTCGGAGCGGTTCACGTAACCCTTGTCATCTATCAGTGCATCAAACCTCTGCAGCAGCCTGTCGTCGATGGAAATCCCGAACCGCACCGTTTCCGCCATACTCATGCCCCTTTAATCCAAGATTTTATCTCGTTGTCAAACTG
>JAFDCC010000119.1 GCA_019312985.1 Deltaproteobacteria bacterium | reverse complement strand
AGCCGACCTCCATGACCCCTTCAAGGTTCTGGGGCTCCACTTTATTGACGGAAAAAAGAAGGGGGCCCTGGTACGCACCTTCCAGCCCCACGCCGAATCGGTCCGCATCGTTATCGAAGACGAAAAGCAGTACATGTATAAAATGCGGGATGAGGGGCTCTTTGAAATTGTTCTGCCCGGCCGGACCAAAGCTTTTCCGTACCAGCTTGAAATCCGGTACAGGGACAAAAAAACTCACCTGACCGCTGACCCCTACTCTTTCCTGCCGCAACTCGGTGATGTGGACCGGTACCTTTTCAACAGCGGCACCCATTACAAGCTGTACGACAGGCTCGGGGCCCATCCCGTGACAATAGATGGCACCAGCGGCACGATTTTCAGGGTCTGGGCCCCGGCGGCCCGCCGGGTCAGCGTCATCGGCGGCTTCAACTCCTGGGACGGCCGGGTGCACCAGATGCGCAGCCTTGACAAGACCGGCATCTGGGAAATATTCATCCCCGGTGTCGGCATAAACGAGCTCTATAAGTTCGAGATAAGGACCTCCTACCGGGACCTGCTCGTCAAGTCCGACCCGTTCCAGTTTTACGGGGAACTCCGGCCCCGAACCGCCTCAAAAGTCTGCTCTCTGGACAATTACTCCTGGAACGACAGTGACTGGCTTGCGAGAAGAAAAAGCGGCCACCCCTACGACAAGGCCGTTGCAATATACGAGGTCCACCTCGGCTCATGGCGCCGCGACCCCTTTGACCCGGCGCGGTTTCTGACCTACCGGGAGATTGCCGACGAGCTCGTGCCCTATGTCAAGGAAATGGGCTTTACCCACGTGGAACTGATGCCGATCATGGAACACCCACTCGACGAGTCCTGGGGTTACCAGGTTTCGGCCTACTTCAGCGTGACCAGCAGGTACGGCACGCCGGAAGAGTTCATGTACCTCGTTGACCTCTGCCACCAGCATGACATAGGCGTCATTCTCGACTGGGTTCCGGCCCATTTTCCGTCGGACGCCCACAGTCTCGCGCGTTTTGACGGCACGGCCCTTTATGAACACGAAGACCCCCGCCAGGGGGCCCATCCCGAATGGGGCACCCTGGTCTTCAATTACGGCCGCCGGGAGGTCAGCAACTTTCTCATCGCCAATGCCCTCTTCTGGTTCGACAGGTACCACATCGACGGCCTGCGGGTCGATGCGGTGGCATCCATGCTGTATCTCGATTATTCCCGCCAGGAAGGTGAGTGGATACCCAACTGTTACGGCGGCAGGGAAAATATCGAGGCCGTAGAGTTTCTGCGCCATCTCAACTCCATCGTCTATGACCATTACCCCAACGTCATGATGATCGCCGAGGAGTCCACCAGCTTTTACGGGGTGTCCAAACCAACAGACGGAGGCGGACTCGGCTTCGGCTTCAAATGGAACATGGGCTGGATGAACGATACCCTGGAATATATCAGCAAGGACCCCCTCTACCGAAAGTTCCACCACAATGCCCTCACCTTCTCCCTGTACTACGCCTTTTCAGAAAATTTCATCCTTGCCATCTCCCACGACGAGGTGGTGCACGGCAAGCGCTCCCTCCTCGGGAAAATGCCCGGTGATCCCTGGCAGCAGTTCGCCAACCTCCGGCTCTTTCTGCTCTTCCAGTGGTGCCACCCCGGCAAGAAACTGCTTTTCATGGGCTGCGAGTTCGGCCAGTGGTCGGAGTGGTACTGCAAGACGAGCCTTGACTGGCACCTGCCCGAGCAGGAGAAGGGCCACCGGCAGCTGCAGGATTTTGTCCGCGACCTGAACGCGGTATACCGCGACAGCCTGCCCCTTTTCCAGGTTGATTTTAGTGATGACGGCTTTCAGTGGCTTGACTTCATGGACGTCGACAACTCGGTGGTCGGTTTTGCCCGCTACGGTTCTGGCCGGCAGGAGTTCCTCGTCTGCATATTCAACTTCACGCCCCAGGTCATTTCCAACTACAGGATGGGGGTGCCCGAAGCGGTGGACTACGAGGAAATTTTCAATTCGGACCGGCCGGAATACGGCGGCAGCAATGTCGTCAACAACCGCCGGCTGAAGGGTATTGATACACCCTATGGTTTTGCTCCCTGCCATGTCAGGCTGGACCTGCCGCCGCTCGGCGGCGTGATTTTAAAGCCCCTCCGGCGCAAGTCCCCCCGGCCCCCCCAAAAAAAGTGAGGTTGCCATGAGTGCTGTTGACGACATACTCCCATCCGGCGACAGGATGAAAAAGACCCTCTGCTGGATCAGTGAAATGGTGCGTAGCCACCCCGAAAAAAACCGGCGGCAGATCATCGGCGAGGCCCAGATACGTTTTGACCTCTCCCCGAAGGAGTGCAGCTTTATCGAGCGTAACCTCGCCGATGATGCCCCTCCATGCACCGAGGCAAAGGACCTGTCCTGACCCCTGTTCCGAACCACTTGCGGCAAACCTCTTCACATCTTCGTTTTCTGCATTTTCGCGCAACAGGAGCATGGGCCAGAAAGGGGCGCAGCGATACTGCCCGGTGTCCTATCTGCTGCCGGGGCTGTTTTTTTGTTGACAGCCTTTCTGCAGACCCATTATTAATTTATGCTCGTTCATAAAGCCGGCCGGTCCTTGCTTGCCGACCCGGCTGCAACACGGCATGAAAAATTATTATTTTCCCCGGGATAACTTCCGCGAAAGCAGGATATGCAAAGAAGACATTTTATCAAATCACTGGCAGCCGGGTTTATCCTCAGCAGTGTTGCGCCCCTTTCCCTTGTCGAGGCCAGCGAACCCTTCCCGCAACCCCTCGGAGTCTCCTCATCTTCATTTGACAGTCATATTAAGGACTATCTCTACAAGATGGAGAATTTCGACCAGTCGCACCCGGAGGATCTTTTTGTAGAAAAGGAACTGCAGCCTGTTCTTCGTTCATGTGTCGCGCGTCTCAAAAGACTGGAGATCCTCGTCGGGCATGGCAATTTTTACCTGCTGGGCTTCGACGAGGGCCTCTCTTTTGCCAGCAACTATCCAGAAGTTGGTGCGTTTACCGGAAAGGAGATCGATTTTCTCGAAAGGATTTTCTACACGGACAGTTCCGTTTACGGCTTTATCGGTGAAAAACCCATCGACAGTATGACCCTGAATATCAAAAAAAATAACACGGTAAAGATACCTCAGTCTGGAAATTACCTGTATCGCGGCCCTTCACATCAAATTTACACAAAACTCAAAAAAATCGTCGGAGAGAAGATGTACCTGACTTCCGGCATCCGGGGTGTCGTCAAGCAGTTTCTCCTCTTTCTCGACAAGGTCGAAAGCAGCGGCGGCAACCTGTCCCTGGCATCTCGCTCGCTTGCCCCTCCCGGCTATTCGTTTCACGGTATTGCCGATTTCGATGTCGGCCAGGCAGGATACGGGGCGTTGAACTTTACCGACAGGTTCACGAAAACCGAGGTGTTCAAAAAACTGGAAGACCTTGATTATATCAGCCTGCGCTATACAAAGGGCAACTTCAAGGGTGTGCGCTTTGAGCCTTGGCACATCAGGGTTTTTTCCTGAGAACAGGCCGGCCTGCTGCACGGATGAATAAGAGCGGAACCTGTCTGCCTTGCGCGGTCGGCCGCCTCTTTTCTTACCCTGCGGCACTCCTGTCGCACAGAGGTCTTCATCGTTTTTACTGCCAGGCGGATACAAGGGGTTGCCGCAAAAAAGTATCTGACAGCCCTCCTGCATTCAGGGTGACAGCCAACACTGTTTTTCTTCCTCTATGGATAATCAAAATAGCATCCCGAGGAAAACGGATTTGTTCCTTGCCCCCCCGGGATCTGAAATTTACCTGTGCCGGGCTGTCCGGGATTTAGCCGAAACACTGTCCCATAACATGCACCGCGGTGCAGGGGTACAGCTGGTGACAGGCGCTGCCGGTTCAGGAAAATCAACCCTTCTGAACCTCCTGGCGGAAAAGTTCGGCGCAGACAGCAACGTTGTTGTCCTCCACCTGAGAAACCCCGTGTTCACCGACCTGCAGCATTTCCTTATTACAGTCGCGGGAACCATGAAACACATTAATGCTCCCGCCGGTTTTGACGACAATACGCTCCAGAGTGCATTCAACAGCTTTTTCCTCAAACTGTATCGGCAGGAAAAAAAGATTGTTGTCCTGCTCATCGATAATGGGCTGGACCTGCCCGATTTCTGTTTCCATGCCCTTCGGTCATTTTATGACTATCACCCTGACTCCCGCCGGTTTCTCCAGACTGTCATATGCGGTGAACCATCCCTGCAGAAGAAAATAAGTGCTGCCGGGCTTACCGGCAGCCATGTTTTTCTGACCGCCACCCCGGGCCCATTCAGCTTTCAGGATGTCAGAAAATTTATCCGCTTTCACCTGGATCATGCCGGGTCCCAGGGCGGCCCTGCCCCGGTGTCCTTTTCCGTACCGGCCCAGTGGGCCGTTTACCGGATGACCCGGGGCCGGCCGCAGCTGGTCATTGACCTCTGCCGTCTTTTGGTTATGACGCTTGAAATTGAGAAGAGACGGAAGGCTGACTGGTTCATGACCCTGCACGCCGCCAGGCTGCTGCTGCCCGAAAGGGCGGCAAAGCTGCAGATCATACGGACTTCGTTTCTTGCCGGTCTTATCATTTGCATGCTGGGGCTTGGATTATGGTTCGCGGGGAACAGGACAGCCGACATTCCCGGCAGGGAAAATCTGTCTCTGCCGGCAACTCTCCCCGGCCCGGTAAAACCGCTGACGACGCAGGCGGCAGAACCGGCAGTGGGGATGCAAAAAGTCGTGACGCCGGGACAGACAGAAGAAGCATCGCCCCAGGAAGCCATTACGGTTAAAGAGTCTGCCGCCCCCGTCCCCGCGGCAGGAAAGGATGAGCCGCAGGACCCTGCTGCCGCCCTGCCTCCGCCTGCCGGCTTCGGCACTGCTGCAGAAGAGCAGGTTCCCGGATCTGCCGGCGCCGGGGATGCAGGCGGGATGCCCGATGCAGAAATGGTTTCCGTAACTGCAGAGATGTTGACGCCGGCCAGGGGTGCGCCGGAAGCTTCGCCCGAAACGGATCCGGCGCGGAGAATCCAGTCAGCACAAGATGCAGAGAGTTCCGTGCCGGCCGTGGCCCCACCTGCCTCTCTCGGTGATATAACCACCGCTCCAGGTGAAAATTTCGGTGATATGGTTCGCAGGATTTACGGCCCCTGGAGTTTTAATGCCACAAATGTCAAAAGGGTCCTGGCGGCGAACCCCGCTCTGCAAAATCCTGAAAAGCTTCGCGTCGGAGACAAAATCCGCTTTCCCGCCATTCCGGTTGTCCTGACACCGGCGGCAGAAGAGGTCTGGTGGGTCCGGCTCACTATTTTTGCCAACATTGAAAGTGCCTACCGTTTCCTGCGACAGCACAGGAAACAGCCGGCACCACTGTTGATCGTTCCTGCGAAAGATGAAAACGGCCGGTTATTCATGAATGTCCTGCTTGAGGAATACTTTGCGGATAAAATTTCGGCCGAAAAGGCCGTTCAGGAGCTGCCCGCGGTTATGGTCTCCCAGGCTGAAGTTCTGCATGGCCTGAACCGTGCAACCTTCTACTACCGGACAAAAGATCAGGATTAGAAAACAATGCATCCCGACCATACTGAAAGATCATGTCCCTGACCATCCTTGTCATTTTT
>JAFDCC010000118.1 GCA_019312985.1 Deltaproteobacteria bacterium | reverse complement strand
TGAATGGCTAATTGATAACTGTTCGTGGTTGGGAGCTGGTTGGAAGTGGCTGGTGGCAATAGGCCGTGGGTAATTTGCAATACTGAAAGGGTAAAAAGAATAACATGGCAAAGGGAATTGTGGTAGCCGGTTTGAGCGGCGGCGCCGGCAAGAGTATCGTTGCCGTCGGCCTTGTCGCTGCGTTTGCAAGGCAGGGGCGCCGCGTGGTGCCTTTCAAGAAGGGGCCTGATTATATCGATGCCGGCTGGCTCCAGCTGGCTGCCGGAAAACCGTGTTACAATCTCGATCCCTACCTCATGGAGAGGGAGGTCATAAAAAACTCCTTTGACCGCCACTGCCGTCTGGCAGAAATGGCAATTGTCGAAGGCAACAGAGGCTTGTTTGACGGCGTCAACATTGAAGGGGCTTACAGCACGGCGGAATTGGCCCTTGTCCTCGGGCTGCCGGTTCTGCTCGTGGTCGACTGTACCAAGGTGACCCGGACCGTTGCCGCCTTGGTGCTGGGCTGCCAGAAAATGGACCCGCGGCTGACGATTGCTGCGGTTGTGCTGAACCGTCTTGGCACCGCCCGGCACGAATCCATTGTGCGGCAGTCGGTGGAGTACTACACCGGTATCCCGGTGGTGGGCGCGATACGCCGCTCAGGCAAAGATATCTTTCCGCAGCGTCACCTGGGTGTGACCCCGCACCAGGAGCACGATGGCGCCGGCAACGCATTGGACCTGCTGGCAGAAATGGCAGAAAAATACCTGGATATCGGGAAGATTGAAGCGCTTATGGCAGAAGCCACAGGGCAGTATTCAGGTGGCAGGGAAAAGGTTGCGAAAACCACCGGGACAGGGGTCAGGATCGGCATCCTCAAGGATACGGCTTTTCAGTTTTACTACCCGGAAAACCTTGAGGCCCTGGAAAGCGAGGGGGCTGAACTGGTTGAGATCAATGCCATGACCGCGGCAGAACTGCCGGAGCTCGATGGTCTCTATATCGGCGGCGGCTTCCCGGAAACGGGGGCCAGGCTCCTGGCGGCAAACATCACCTTCCGCCGCTCTGTCAAAGAGGCCGCCGATGCGGGTCTGCCAATCTATGCCGAATGCGGCGGCCTGATCTATCTTGGTGAAAAGATTCTGCTGGAGGGCAAAGAGTACCCCCTTGCCGGGGTCTTCCCCGTCAGCTTCGGGCTGCACCGCAAACCCCAGGCGCACGGCTACACGGAACTCACTGTTTGCGGCCCGAACCCCTTTTACGGCCGGGAGGAAAAAATAAAGGGACACGAGTTCCGTTACAGCACGGTACTTTCATGGAACGGCAGGAGTGACGACCTGGCGTTTGAGATGAAGCGCGGCGTCGGATTCATGGACAACAGGGATGGTTTGGTGTACCGGAATGTCCTGGCCCTGTACACCCACATCCACGCCCTTGCCACCCCCGGATGGGCCGGCAGTCTTGTTGCCAGGGCCCGGGAATTCAGGCAGGGCGGGGCCGGGTAGGGGTTGCCGCCTGCACTTAATGGGGTTTGCTGCCGAGAACCTTGACGCTTATCTTCTTTTTCTCGGAATCGTCGGGTTCCGGGGAGCGCCAGTGAATGAACTGCTCGGTCATCCGCATGAACGAACCGTTGTCCTCCCTGCACCTCTCACAGATTGATTCAGCCCGGTCCCGGTACATAATGACCTTGCTGGCGGGATCACCGTTTTTATCCACGGCCGCCATTTTGCGGCATCCACAGTTCAAACGGACGACGGCGACACCGATGGCGTCGGGACTCCCCTCAATGATGCCCTGGATCATGGCAGTTTCCGACTTTTTAGCCGAATTTTGCTGTTTTGTCTTTTGCTGTTTCATGAGTATAATTGTTCCAGCTGAAGTATGTCACGGGCCCAGAATCCGACCTTTCGAAACAGTTGCCTGGCGCACCGATCCGGGGGTTCCCCCCGGTGATGCAGGACCGGACTCTAATATGAAACAGGGTCCAGGGCAACTGCAATTTCCCGCTCCTTTATTTCAGGCCTGCCGGATATGAGACCCGGCATTGCGCCGGAGGCGATTTTTTTATTGACAAACAGGGGGGGGTGAATTAGAGGAAAGTGGATTTTAATGAAGGAAAATCCTTCCAGGGGAAATTTCCGAATTCAGGTACAACTGGTCGTATGACTTGTTCTAATCAATAATTATTTGACATGGAGGTTTTGCTATGTGGGAAGTTGTCGTAGATAAAGACAAATGCAGTGGCGACGAAGAATGCGTAGATGCTTGTCCGGCGCAGGTTTATGAAATGGTGGACGGCAAGTCCGAGCCGGTTAACATGGATGAGTGCCTCGGCTGCGAGACCTGTGTTGAGGTATGCCCGGAAGGCGCCATCACTGTAACAGAGGTTTAATCCTGCCGAAAGAAAACAGACCGTAACATGTGATCCATAGGCCTGTTTCCTGTAAAGGAGACAGGCCTATGTTTTTTGGCTTGCCGGCCCGGCGCAGTATAACCCCGATCCGGCCCCGCCACCGAGCTGTAATCATGGATTTTAAAAAAGCCCTTCTCCGCTGCAAACCCGGTGTATCGGTCCGGACGCACCTGTTTCTGGCCGGCCTCATCTGGAGTGTTGTCGGCTTTTTCCTGCTGACAAACGGCATGATCTTCATTCTTCAGGGAGAAAAGATCTGGCTCGCGGCAGTCGGATTCGTTCTTGGCACCGTTAAGACATTCTATGTCCTTGACCGTGTTGCCCGGAAAAACATCACGAGGATCAAGGAATTCGAGGAAAAGGTCTGCATCGGTTCGGTCTACTCCTGGAAAACGTGGCTCCTGGTCGCGGCAATGATCGGCTTGGGGCGTTTTCTGCGGACCACCGTCCTGCCGGCCGAGATCATTGGCCTGCTCTACACGGCCGTCGGTTGGGCCCTCATGCTCGCCAGCAGGCTGATGTGGCAGGAATGGCACAGGAATCCCTGAAGATGGCAGCGTTTTCCTTTAACAGGATTGAAATAGACCTGGGTGCCCTGAAGAATAATTTTCACAGGATTCAAAGGTCAGCCGGCCAACAGGTCCGGGTTATGGCGGTGGTTAAATCCGATGCCTATGGCCACGGCCTGGTTGAATGTGCCCGGGCCCTCTCTGATGCCGGCGCCGAAACCTTCGGCGTGGCCGAGGTGGAAGAGGGCGTAGCCCTGCGGCGGGCCGGCCTGGCCGGCGAGATTGTCATCCTCCTCGGTGCTGCGCCGGAGTCGTACGAGGAGGTTGTAGCGTACGACCTGACCCCGGTTGTCTATGACCTTGATGCCATTGCCGGGCTTGCCGCGGCGGCAAGCAAAAAGAACGGGAAAGTAAGGGTGCACCTCAAGGTGGATGTCGGCATGGGACGGCTGGGGGTGGCGCCGGCTGAAGTGAAATCCTGCGTCGCACTGCTAAAACGGCTGCCGAGCATCTCGCTTCGAGGCATCCTGAGCCACCTTCCTTCAGCCGATGCGGCGGAAAAACCGGAAATAACCCGGGCCCATCTGTCCCGTTTCAGCGAGGTCCTGGCAGGGCTTAAAATAGGAGAACCCGGTGTTGTCCATATCGCCAATTCGGCGGCGCTCATCTATTTCCCCGGCTCCCGCCTCGATATGGTGCGGCCCGGGATAAGCCTTTACGGCTGTTATCCAGATGCGTTGCCTGCCCGGGCGCAAAGCGCGGCGCCGGGCCTGGAACTGCAGCCGGTAATGCGTTTTGCCACCAGGGTCATCCAGGTCAAGGAGCTGGAAAAGGGGAGCGGCATCAGCTACGGTCATACCTATGTCACCCGCCGGAAAAGCAGGATCGCGGTACTGCCGGTCGGCTATGCCGACGGCTACCTCAGAAAGCTTTCCAACAGGGCCGAGGTTCTCATCGGCGGCCGGCGTGCTCCGGTTCGCGGCCGGGTCTGCATGAATGCCACCATGGTCGAGGTGACCGACCTGCCGCCGGTCCGTGCCGGTGATGAGGCGGTGCTCCTTGGCCGCCAGGGGGATGCGGCGATAAGCGCCGACGAGGTTGCCGGTTGGATGGAGACAATAAGCTACGAGGTCCTTTGCCTTTTGGGCAGCTGCAACGAAAGGGTCTACCTTCATCCTGAAATGAAACGTTGATTTCTCAAGAATAAAGAGCAAAGAGCAGACTGGGACAATGATTAAGGATCGCATCAAAACGCTTTTGGACGGCTGTTTCAAAGAGGGGGTTGAGGAGGGGCTGTGGACCGAAGCCGCCGCCGGCTCATATGTGGTTGAACTTCCCAAGCATTCCTCCCAGGGGGATTTTTCCACCAATATGGCGATGCTCATCGGCGGGCGGGAAAAGAAAAACCCGCGGGAAGTCGCAGCCCTTGTCGCCGAAAAGATGAGGAACCGCGCGGATCTCTTTGCCCGGGTGGATATCGCCGGCCCCGGTTTTGTAAACTTCTTTGTCCGGGATGGGGTCTGGCAGTCGGTAATTGAAGCGGTCTGTCAACAGGGGCTCGCCTATGGCCTGTCGCGGGTCGGAGAGCAGAAACGTGTCCTGGTGGAGTTTGTCAGTGCCAACCCCACCGGCCCCCTGTCGGTCGGGCACGGGCGGCAGGCAGTCCTGGGCGATGCCATTGCCAGGCTCCTGGAGGCCACCGGCCACGCAGTTACCCGGGAGTACTACTATAACGATGCCGGCCGCCAGATGCGGGTCCTGGGAGAGTCTACCCGGGCCAGGTACCTGGAGCTTTTAGGCCATGACAGCAGCTTTCCGGAGGATGGCTACCAGGGCGAGTACATCTATGACATCGCCAGGAAGCTCATCGCCGAAAAGGGCGACTCCCTCAGGGATTCGGCGGATGTCACCCCTTTTAAGGAAAAAGCCGAGGAGGAAATATTTGCCAACATAGCCGATACCCTGGCACGTCTCGACATCAGGTTTGACAATTATTACAACGAGCACTCCCTCTACGAAGAAGGGCTGGTCGATGACGTAGTCGCAAAGCTGCGCGAAAAGGGCCTTGCCTATGACCATGACGGGGCGGTCTGGTTCAGGACGACGGAATTCGGCCAGGAACAGGACCGTGTCATCATCAAGAGCAGCGGCGAGCCGACCTACAGGCTTCCTGATATTGCCTACCACAGGGAAAAACTGAAGCGCGGCTTTGACTGGCTGGTCAACATTTTCGGTTCTGATCACATCGCCACCGTACCGGACGTCCTTGCCGGCCTCAAGGCGCTGGGCTACGATGACACAAAGGTAACCGTCGTCCTGCACCAGTTTGTTACCCTGACCCGCGAGGGCCGGCAGGTTAAAATGTCAACCCGGAAGGCCAATTTTGTCACGGTGGACGAACTCTTTGAAGAGGTGGGTCCGGACGTGGTGCGGTTTTTCTTTTTAACGCGCAAGGCGGACAGTCAGCTGGAATTCGATCTGGATCTCGCCACCAGCGAGAGTCATGAAAACCCGGTGTTCTACGTCCAGTATGCCAATGCCCGGCTCAGCAGCATCCAAAAAAAGGCGGCAGAAAAAAACATTGCCCGGCTGCAGCTGACCGAAACTGATTTGGAGAGGCTCTCGCTGCCGGAGGAAATGAATATGTTGAAGGCCCTCGCCTCCTATCCGGAAGT
>JAFDCC010000117.1 GCA_019312985.1 Deltaproteobacteria bacterium | reverse complement strand
TCTTCCTGATATCCTCCTGGAGAAGGATGTTTGTCTTGCGCAACTCCGCAGTCCGGTCATTGACAAGCTCCTCGAGCTGGTTTCGGTGCTTGAACAGCTCTTTCTCCGCCTCTTCCCGGGCGATCATGTTCTTGTTCAGCCTGAAGAGGGTTACCAGAACAGCTACAAGCAGGAAAAGGGTAACGGAAAATATGATAACGGATGAATGCCGGATGAGGGCTGTGCCAGACTTCCGGTGTTCGGTGATGTCGAAATAAACCTCGCTGGCACCGATAATCCTGTCATTAAATTTGAGGGGCTGGTAGGTCTCCACCACGTCAACGGAGACCGTGCGTCCTTCAGCTGTAGTGCTGTTCTTTGTTACAATCTTGGTAAACGGTATCCCCGATGTTATGACCGGCTTGAAATAATCCTTGGTATTGATCTGGCCGATATCATCAGGATCAGTGGAGTAGATGATCTTGCCGCTTGGTGCAAAGAGCTTGACCTTCTCACAGCCGAAGTCAAGAACCATCTCCTGGACTTCCTCGATGACGTCAACCGTCATGTGCTCGTAGTCCAGTCCTTCTTCCGGCTCTTCCAGGTAATGGATAATATGGTTTGCCAGTTTGATGGCAGCTCCCTCGGCATCACCCATCAAATGCCTGGTAAATGCGGGGTAAAGATAGAAGCTGGTATAGAGAGGCAGGAATAAAACAGCAGTAATGGAGAGAATCAGGATCGATGTGAGGAAGCGCTTACGTGAAACGGGCATGATCAATCTTTCCTTTGAAACTTTATGCAGCAGGGATCGTTGAGAACGGGCGCATCATTTCCTGAGCCCATCGTCATGAATAAATTTCATAATATATCAGACTTTGCCGCCTGGCTGCCAGGAAAACTTGAATTTCCTGCAGGTTGCCTGTTGTTTTATTTTTCTTTTTCAAGCCGGGTAATTTTCTGCAGCATGGCCTGCGCCTCTGCCCTTTGGCGGCTTTCTTCCGGCAGGAGGGATAGTGCCCTGGAGAACTGGCGCCGGGAATTCAGCAGATCCCCCTCGTACCAGTAATAGTAGCCGTAATAGTAAAAACCTTCACCCTCGGCTCCTGATTGTGCCTTGACATTGGCCAGCCGGTAGTACAGTTTTGCGTAATCGGGCATCATGACCAGCACTTCTTCGTACAACCCGGCGGCATCCGCAAGTTCCCCCTTTTTCTCAAGGGCCTGGGCCAGGTAGAAATTGGCATAACCGTTGGCCGGCTCGATTCTCCGGATCTCCCGCAGCAGTTCTATGGCCCTGTCGTACATGCCCGCTTTCAAGAAGATAACGGCAAGATCGGCTTTCAACATGGTTTTATCGGGGAAAAACTCCATTGTCCGGCGCAGGGATTTTTCGGCGCTGCTGTAGTCGGCCGCGGCAAGATACGCCTGGGACATGCCATAGTGGGCCATGGCGGAATCACGGCTGCCCGGGGGCATGGTGGCGACACGATCCTGGTAATAAGCGATGAGTTGTCCCGGTTCCTTGCTGAGGCTGACAACCCTGCCTTTGAAACGTTGGAATGGAAACGGGTCGACGGCAGCGATCTCTTTCTTTTCGCTGAAAATTATGAGGTCCTGGATGTAGCTCATGCGGACGTCGGGACCGGGGTGGGTCAGGAGATAGGGCGGGACATAGCCCATCCGGTAGCGGTTTATGGTGTGAATTGTACGGAGCATGTTGACCATTGCGCCTGGATCGAGATTCTGCTCCTGCATCCACTTGAAGGCAAGCCGGTCCGCCTCCTCCTCGTCAAGACGGCTGAAGGAAAGAGCCGCAGAATGGGCGGCGGCGGCAGAACCGGTAATGATGGCCTCGGACAAAGGACCTGCACCAATGGCAATCCCGACAAGGACGCCGAGCATGGCGGCCGCGCTCACTTTGGTATTCTTGCTGATTCTGTCCGCCAGGTGCCGGCTGACCACGTGACCTATTTCATGGGCCACCACACCGACGAGTTCCTCTTCGCTCTCCAGGGTTTCTATCAGGCCACTGTGAAAAAAGATGAGGCCGGACGGGGCGGCAAAGGCATTGAGTTCCTTGTTGCTGATAACAAAGAAATGGTAGTCAAAGAACTGCGATCCGGCCACGGCGAGGGTTTTCGCTCCCAGTTCGTTGATGTACTGGATGACGTCCGGTTCATCAATGAGCTTGAAGCCCTTGCGCACCATGGTCAGCAGTTCTTCGCCGACCTCTTTTTCCTCGCCCACCGAAAATGCCAGGGCAGCATGTACCCCGGCATTGCCCAGCATGAGCGTGACGGTGAGAAAGAGAAGAAATATCTGTTTTGTAAATCTTTTCATACGCTCTGCCGGTTATTTCTGTTGGCCGGCAAGCCAGGCGGCAACCCGGTCCAAACCCTCGGAAGTTGAAACCCGCGGTTCATATCCCAGATCGCGCCGGGCCTTTTGGATGGTAAACCAGTGCGATTTGGCAAGCTGCTCTGCCAGGAAACGGGTCATTTTCGGTTCCTTATCCATGCTGAACCAGAGATACAGTCCCTCGAGAAACGTGCCAAGAAGATAGGCGGTCCGGAATCCGACTTTTTTCCTCACCGGTTCGATATTGAGCCGGGAAAGCAGCTCATTTATCCAGTCCCAGAGATTAACCGGGGCTCCCTGCGAAATAAAATAAGCATTTCCAGCTCCGGTTGCAGCGGCGTTCAGATTTTCTGCGGCCAGGACATGGGCATCCGCCACATTGTCAACGTAGGAGATGTCAACCAGGTTTCTGCCGCTGCCCACGATCTTAAGCTGTTTTTTTCTGCCCCGCTCAACGAGGCGGGGCAACAGGTGCGGGTCTCCCGGGCCCCAGACAAGGTGGGGGCGGATGGCGCAGGTTTTTACCGCCTCGGAGTTGGCCATCAGAACCATCTGTTCCGCCACGGCCTTGCTGGAAGCATAATAACATAAAAAACGTCCGGCATAGGGAAGGCTTTCGCTGCCGCCGTTTATATCGCTGCGGTCAAAAACGACACTGGGCGTCGAGGTGTAGACCAGCGCTTGAACCTCCGTGGCAAAACAGGCGCCGAGCACGTTTCGGGTGCCGGTCACATTGATCTGCTCAAATTCCGCCTTCGGTCCCCAGATCCCTGCCTTCGCTGCGGTATGAATAACCGTGTCAAACCCTCGCATGGCCTTGATGAGCCCCTGGCTGTCGAGGATATCACCCTGCACCTGGCGCACCCCCAGTTTTTCCAGGTGCGGGTAGCGGCTGCGCCCGAAAACAGCAGCTTCGTATCCCCTGGCCGCCAGTTCCCGGACTATAGCGGAACCGATAAAACCGCCGCCGCCAATTACAAGCGTTTTCATGATCTTTCCCCTTTCCTGCCAAAAGTTGCAGGAAGTTTCCGGGTCGCCCACCGAGCCAGTTCTTCCCGGAAGATTTTGGCATTGTGCCGGATGTCTACCGGAAAGGAGCGATGGACAAGAAAATGTTCGATCGGCCGGGTCAGTTCATTCTTCG
>JAFDCC010000116.1 GCA_019312985.1 Deltaproteobacteria bacterium | reverse complement strand
TGGGCAATAAGGCCTGCCGCCGCATTGATACGGGCCAGGATAGAGTCGTTCATGGGACCGAATCCCTGGAGCCCGAGAACCTTGCGGCTTGTCCTGTCAAATACCATCTGCAGCATGATGACCGCCTGGGTCGGGAAGAAATGGGCCCGGTCGGACTGGGCGGTTATGGCGACCGCCGCATCATAGCCCAGGTCCCGGGCCGCAGTGCAGCTGAGGCCGGTACCGCCGATGCAGCAATCAAATGCCTTCATGATGAAACTCCCTACCCAGCCGTACAGGCTGGAGGGGATGCCGGCAATGTTGTCCGCGGCGACGCGGCCCTGGCGGTTGGCAAGGGAGCCCATGGGGGCGTTGTTCAGCTTGCCGCTCACCTGGTTCGGTATGGCAACACAGTCGCCTGCCGCATAGATGGCGGGGTCGGAAGTCTGCATGTGGCTGTTGACCACGATGCCCCCCTCGGGGGAAACAAGAAGGCCCGCCTTCCGGGCCAGATCGCTGCGCGGCATGACGCCGACCGCCATGATGACGAGGTCGGCCTCAATGGTACGCCTGGTGGTGATCACCCGGCAGACCCTGCCCCCTTCGCCGCCCTCGAGGCGAGTGGCCGATTCGTTTGTGCAGACCGCAATGTTGTTGTCCCTGAGGTGCTTTTCGAGCATGGCGGCAAAGGCGGGGTCAACTATGCGGGGCAGGAGCTGCTCCATGTATTCCAGGACCGTAGTTTCAATGCCCCAGAGGTCTCGAAGCGCCTCGGCCATTTCCAGGCCGATGGCGCCGCCGCCGATGACGACCGCCTTCGCCACCCTGCCCCGGGCCAGGTCATCCTTGATGGCAATGGCACGGTGCATGTTGTTGACAACGTAGACGCCTTCGAGGTCAACACCGGGAATCTGCAGGCGGCGGGGCGTGCTGCCCGTGGCAAGGACGAGGCTATCGTAAGGGATATCGCCTGTTTCGCCGGTATCGAGCTGTTGGATGCGGACCGTTTTCGCATCCCTGTCTATGGCCAGGGCTTGGGTGCGGGTCAGGACGTTTACCCCCTTGGCATCGGCAAAAAAGGCTTCGTCCCGCACGACATGGAAACTCGTGGAGCGCAACTCCTTTTCATCGGACACGTCCCCGGAAACATAGTAGGGAATACCGCAGCCGCCATATGAAATAAGGCTGTCCTGGTCTACGACTACAACCTCGGCTTCGGGCAGAAGCCGTTTGACACGGCAGGCGGCCTTGGGGCCGGCTGCCACGCCGCCGATCACAACAATTTTTTTCGACATGGGTATCTAATCCTTATGAGAGTGGCCTGGGGATCGACGTGCACCGGTGCGGCGCAGGACAATGACAGCCTGACTGCTCTCCGAAAACCTGGCAGAGCCCCAAAAATATATGGAAACAGTTCTGCTGTCAAATAAACTGGAGATGAAACCGGGTTGGCCGGTGAAGGTGGCGGCCAACGCCCGGCAAGGGTGGAGCGCAAGGGCAAAAGCGGCAGCGGGAAAAAAGGCGGCCCCTGCCGAATGTCCTGGCAGGGGCCGCTGTGCCGGGCTTATTTCTTTGCCGAACAGGCGCAGCCGCAGCCGGACGATTTTTTGTCCTCCTGCTTTGCCATTGTCCCTGTTTCAGCACACTTGGGACATTTTTTCGGCTTGCACCTGCCCTCCTTGGTTGCCCCGCATTTTTCACATTTGAAAACAGCCATATCGTCCTCCTTTTTTGAAAATGTCATTTATGGTGGCGCCGCCGTTCCAGAATTATCCGTTAACAGGGAAAACCGCGGGCCGGCGTTTGTGTCGTCTCTGTGGAATTGAAAATTCGCACGTCGGAAATAATAATCATGCAAAATAATTTTGCCAGTTATTTGCCGGGTCCGGAAAGACCCTGCAGCTTGGGCATCGGGTTTTTGTCTTAAATCAATGGGATAAGATGCCTGCCTGATTGTTTCCCGGGGGATTTGTGTTTATAGTTGTGCAACGTGCTGCCGAAAATCCTTCAGCAACATGACAATAATTATGAATGACCTGCAGAAAAAAACGCTAGCTGTCAAGGGGATGACCTGTGCCTCCTGTGCGGCCCGTATTGAAAAAACACTGGCGGCCCGGGAGGGCGTCAGGAAAGCTGCGGTCAACCTCGCCGCAGAAACCTTGGAGGTGGAGTGGGATGCAGCCAGGCTTTCCCTGGAAGACATGGCCGGCCACGTTGCCGGGCTCGGGTTTGAACTTGTAATACCGGTCCGTGAAAAAGTTTTGGACCTGGTGATCAGGGGGATGACCTGTGCCTCCTGTTCAGCCCGCATAGAAAAGGTGGTCGGCGGCCTGGACGGGGTCCGTTCCATGGGGGTCAATCTGGCAGCCGGCACCGGGACCGCGGTTTTTGATCCTGACGCCATCAGCAAGCGCAGGATAGTGGAGACCATTGCCGGTCTCGGCTTTGAAGCGGAACCCCTCGCAGGGCGGGAGGAAAATCTGCTGCAACAACAACAGCGGGAGACCCGGGAAAAACTCGCCCGAATGAAAAAAGAGCTTTTTCCCGCCTTCGGCTTTGCCCTTGTCCTGCTGGTCCTCTCCATGGGAGAGATGCTCGGCATGCCGCTGCCGCGCTTTCTCGACCCCCGCCAGGTGCCGCTCAACTTTGCCCTGGCGCAGCTTTTTCTCGTCCTGCCCGTGATGTGGTCCGGGCGCCGTTTTTACCTTGTCGGTTTCCCCGCCCTGGTGAGAAGAGCACCGAACATGGATTCGCTGATTGCGGTGGGGACGGGCGCCGCCTTCACCTATTCCACCTGGAACCTTGTGGAGATCGGCCTGGGTCTCGAGCCGATGGCCCGCGTCATGGACCTCTACTATGAATCCGCCGCGGTGCTCATCGCCCTGGTTTCACTGGGAAAGTATCTGGAGATTCGATCCAGGGCAAAAACCTCTGACGCCATCAGCCAGCTCATGGAGTTGACCCCCGACGGGGCGATCCTTGTTAAAAACCCGGGTTCGGATGATGAGGAGCAGGTTGCCGTCCTGGTCGCGGACATTGAGAAGGGCGACACTCTCCTGGTGCGGCCCGGCGATCGTATTCCGGTGGACGGTACAGTTCAAAAGGGGCATTCCAGCGTCGACGAATCGATGCTGACCGGGGAGAGCCTGCCGGTGTCCAAAGAAGAGGGGGATACCGTTGTCGGCGGTACCCTGAACAAGAACGGCATGCTGCGGGTGGTCGCGGAGCGCGTCGGCCAGGACACCGTCCTGGCGCGTATCATTAAGATGGTGCGGGAAGCGCAGGGCTCTAAGGCGCCCATTGCCAACCTGGCCGACAGGATAAGCCTCTACTTCGTCCCAACAGTCATGGTCCTGGCAACCCTGGCTGGTCTTGCCTGGTTTTTTATCGGTGACGCCTCCTTCCCCTTTTCCCTGCGGATATTCATCGCCGTTCTGGTCATTGCCTGCCCCTGCGCCATGGGGCTGGCTACCCCCACCTCGATCATGGTCGGGACCGGCAGGGGGGCCCAGCTGGGCGTTCTTATCAAAAGCGGTGAGGCTCTGGAAATGGCCCATGGGCTCAATGCTCTCGTCTTTGACAAGACGGGGACGCTGACATTTGGCAAGCCGCAGCTGACGGATTTTGCACTGCTGGGGGAATCGGATATGTCCGAAGATGCGGTGCTGGCCCTCGTGGCTGGAGCGGAGAGCGTTTCTGAGCACCCCCTGGCAGAGGCAATTGTCAGGGAGGCCAGGGCAAGAAGTCTTCCGCTGCAGGAGCCTGATTCCTTTGAGGCAATACCGGGAAAGGGCATTATCGCCATCCTCGGAGACAAGAAGGTCTGTCTCGGCAACCGCGAATTCATCAGGGGCCAGGGCGTGCAGAGCGATGATCCTTCTGTGGCCCGCCGGGCGGCCGCCTTTGCAGCTGAGGGCAAGACGTCCCTGTACCTCGCCGTTGACAACAGGATGACCGCCCTGCTGGCCATCGCCGACGAGATGAAGCAGGAAGCCCCGCAAACCATCAGCCGACTGAAACAAATGGGAATCAAGGTCTTCATGCTTACCGGGGACAATAAAACAACGGCAGAGGCAATTGCTGCCCGGGCCGGTATAAAAGACGTCATTGCCGAAGTCCTGCCCGATTTCAAGGCGGCAAAGGTTGCGGAACTGCAGGGCAGAGGCATGAAGGTAGGCATGGTCGGGGATGGCATCAACGACGCGCCTGCCCTGG
>JAFDCC010000115.1 GCA_019312985.1 Deltaproteobacteria bacterium | reverse complement strand
CGCCTCCAGCGGCTCCTGGATAGAATCGCACTTCAGCATCGGAAAGTAGCGGCCCGGATGCCCCGCCCTCTCTGCAAAGCGGGATCATCTGCAACTGTGCCCCGGTTTAACTGAAAATAATATCGCCCGAAACCGTGCCTTTCAATTTTCGCAAAATACTTCTGGCTTTTCTTGTCCTGGCATTTCTTTTTGTCATCCATCCGAAGATTCTCACCTGGATCGGTTCGCTGCTGGTGGTGGAAGATATTCCTGCCGAAGCCGCGGCCGCCGTTGTGCTCAACACCGGGGTGGATATCTACCCCAGGCTTATCGAGGCCGCCGACCTTTACCGGGAAGGCCGCGTCCAAAAGGTGGTCATCAACGGCAACCGCAAAACTGATATTCTGCGGCAGCTGGAAAACAGCGGCTACACCCCGCCCTTCAAGTGGTACGCGGAGCACCTCGCCATCCTCGCCAGCCTTGGAGTCCCGCGGGACGACATCGTTGCCATCAGCGCCGAGGACGCCTATGACACCATCAGCGAGGCGCGGATCGTCGGGGCAACGCTGCTCAACAACGGTATGACAAAGGTGATCATCACCACGAGCAAATTCCACAGCCGGCGGGCCCGCCATATCTGGAAGAGCCTCTATGGAAAAAAGCTGGCGATCCACATTGCCCCGGCCCGGAGTGACCCCTTTGCCCCGGGCTCCTGGTGGAAAAGCGGCAGGCAGATCCGCTGGGTGTTGTCCGAGTACGGGGCCTGGGTTTTTTACTACTGGAATAAAATTAATCTTTGACCCCTTGTTTTCTGCTTACAATAGGAGATGTCTCCGGCACCAAGTCTGCCTAATTTAAACGGGAAAGCCTATGTCCATTGTTGCTGCAGGTCTCATCGCCAGTCTTGCCGCCGGTCTTGCAACCGGGGCGGGTGCGCTTCCGGCCCTGTTTTTCAAGAATGTTCCGGAGAGGCTGATGAACACCCTGCTGGGGGGCGCGGCCGGCGTCATGCTGGCGGCCACCTCCTTTTCCCTTATCGTTCCCGGCATTACCTACGGTAACGAGTTATGGCCCGGCTACGGCGTCTATGCTGTTGCGGTGGGGATACTCCTGGGGGCCCTGTGCCTTGACCTTGTCAACCGGGTTCTGCCCCACGAGCATTTCACCCTGGGACTTGAGGGGCCATCCAGCAAGATGAGGCGGATCTGGCTCTTTATCATAGCCATAACCATCCACAACTTTCCGGAGGGGTTGGCCGTTGGGGTCGGATTCGGCAGCGGCAACATGGCAAACGGCATCAGCCTCGCCATTGGCATAGGCCTGCAGAACATGCCCGAGGGGCTCGCCGTTGCCCTGCCGCTCCTGGGCCTGGGCTACAGCCGGACAAAAGCCATCACCATTGCCACCCTGACTGGCCTTGTCGAACCTGTCGGCGGCCTGCTCGGCGTTGCCGCGGTAAGCATCTTTTACCCTGTTCTGCCCTTCGGCATGGCCTTTGCCGCCGGCGCCATGCTTTTTGTCATCAGCGAGGAAATCATTCCGGAAACCCATGCCAGGGGCAGGTCCCGCCTGGCAACCTTTGGTCTCGTCACAGGATTCGTCATCATGATGTCACTGGATAACCTCCTGGGTTGACACTTCCCCGCCGCTGCCCCACTCTCAACTCTCTTGATTTTTCGCCTTATTTGTGCTATTCTCGGATAAAATTTAAAGACCTTTAAATCAGTTACCGGTGCATGCCAATGATTTATTCTGACTCTCACACTGAGCCACGGAATAAATTGAACAGCGTCAGCGGCCAGTCAGTTGCCGGTGCTGCTGCTGGTATAGCCCCTGGCCCCCGTTTGTCGCCCTTTTCAAACATCCCGCCGCGCCATACACCTGCTGCCGCAAACTTCACAGCGCCGTCCCCACTCTCTTTTGCCGTAAAACGTACTCGTTTTTCCACCAGAGCTGTCCCTGTTGGTCTGAACAGATGCAACCTGGTCCAGTGAGGATTACAAATGGAAACAGACAGAGAAAACATCCAGATTCGAAGCCCCGATTTAACGCACAGCTTCAAAAACATCCTCAGCCTGAAAATTGCGAAGGAGAAAATCACAAGGCTGTTAAACGATGCCGGCATCACCGTCCAGGGAGGAAACGCCTGGGACATCGACATCCATGATGAAAGGTTCTACAACCGCGTCCTCCTGAAATGGACCCTGGGGTTTGGCGAATCCTACATGGACGGCTGGTGGGATACAGAGTCCCTGGACCAGCTGGTCTGCAAACTCTACCTTGCCAATACCGATGGAAAAGGAAACAGCCTGCCGGGGGCAATTGACCTGTGCCGCTCCCGCCTCATAAACTGTCAGACAAAATCACGTTCCCAGAAAGTTGCCCATGTCCATTATGACCTTGGAAACGACATGTACGCCGAAATGCTCGGCAAAACCATGCAGTATACCTGTGCCTACTGGAAAGAGGCAGAAACCCTTGATGAGGCCCAGGAAAACAAGCTGGACCTCATCTGCCGCAAGCTGCACCTGCAGAAGGGCGAGAGGGTACTGGAGCTCGGCTGCGGCTGGGGCGGCTTTGCCAGGTTTGCCGCAGAGAAATACGGCGTCGAGGTGGACGCTTACAATATATCGCGGGAGCAGGTAAAATTTGCCCGGGAACTGAACAGGGGGCTCCCCGTGACCATCCACCTGGCAGACTACCGCGATGCAGCGGGATCCTATGACAAGGTTGCCGCCATCGGCCTATGTGAGCATGTCGGCTACAAAAATTACCCGACTCTGATGAATGTTGCGCACCGTTGCCTGAAACCCCACGGCCTCTTCCTGCTCCATACCATTGCCAATAACTTCACAACCACCTACTGCGATCCCTGGTTCAACAAGTACATATTTCCCGAAGGCATGCTCCCGTCCGTCCGGCAGCTGGGCGAGACCATCGAGGGGCTCTTTGTCATGGAGGACTGGCACAACTTCGGGCCTGACTACGACGATACGCTCCTGGCCTGGTATCACAACTTTGACCGGAGCTGGGACCGCTACCGGGAGCAGTACGGCGAGCGCTTCTACCGTATGTGGAAATTTTACCTTCTCTCCCTGGCAGGGTCCTTCAGGGCGAGGCGGATTCAGCTCTGGCAGATTGTCATGTCAAAAAACGGGTTACCCGGCGGCTACGAGTCGGTCCGCTGAGTGGAACCTCCTGCCCCGAAGGCTAAAGTCATGCAACCGCTTCCAAAAAAGCGGCACGGCAACCGGGAAAAAGCCATAATGACCGGTACCCCGGAGCAGGCGGCCTATGAGACAAAAAAGCAACGGTTGGCTGCCGTGCTGCACAACGGTGTGGAATCCTCCATCCGCCTGGAAAAGAATACTTCCAACCTTTTCCGAAGCCGCCGCCCCAGAGATGCTTGTGGCCTGGACGTCAGGGATTTCAACCGGGTCATCCGCGTCTGCCCGGAAGAGAGATTTGTCGAAACCGAGGGCATGACCACCTACCGGGACCTCACCCGCGAGTGTCTTCGTTATGAAGTCATGCCCACCGTAGTGCCACAGCTTCAATCGATCACCGCCGGGGGAGCCGTTTCCGGCATAGGCATCGAATCATCCTCGTTTCAGTACGGCCTCGTTCATGAAACGGTCCGGGAAATGGAAATTCTCCTGGCTGACGGGAGCAGCGTCGTCTGCACACCTGAAAACGGCCACAGCCGACTTTTTTTTGGTTTTCCCAACTCCTACGGAACCCTTGGTTATGTCCTGAAACTCAGGATCGGGGTCGTCCCGGTCAAACCCCATGTCCGGCTGACCCACATCCGGCACCGGGATGCTCTCTCCTTTTTTACCGAGATGGAACGGCTGTGCCAATCGGATATCGATTTTCTCGACGGCACGGTTTTCGGTCCGGACGAACTCTACCTGACGGTCGGTGAATTCACCGACAGCGCACCCTACTGCAGTGACTATACCTTCAGGAACATCTACTACCGTTCCATCCGGGAGCGGCCGACCGATTACCTGCCGGTCAAGGATTACATCTGGCGCTGGGATACGGACTGGTTCTGGTGTTCGCAGTATGTCTATGCCGAAAATCCGGTCGTGCGAAGCCTTCTCGGTCCCAAACGCCTCAATTCCGTCACCTATGCAAAGATCATGCGCTGGAACAGAAAGCATGACCTGGCCGGCTTTCTTGACCGGTTGCGCGGCTACTCCGGCGAAGCGGTGATTCAGGACGTGGAAATCCCCCTGGAACAGTGCGCCGCCTTTCTGGAATTTTATTTCAACACCATAAAATTCACTCCGGTGTGGGTGTGCCCGGTCAAACCGCTGCAGAAAAAAACGGTGTTTTCCCTTTACCCCCTGGATCCGGAGACCCTGTACGTCAATTTCGGCTTCTGGAATGTCATACGGACCCGGACAAAAAAAGAACCGGGACACTACAACAGGCTGGTGGAAAAAAAGGTGCGCCAACTCGGCGGCATGAAGTCACTCTACTCGGACTCATACTATTCCCGGGAAGAGTTCTGGGATATCTTTAACAGAAAAGAGTACCGCTATCTGAAGAACCGATATGATCCGGATAAACGGTTCAAGGATCTTTATGAAAAGTGCGTTGAACGCGGCTGAGCCGGACCCGGGCAAATCAACCATATCCAACCCCCTTTTTTCATTGACAGTTCCGCCCTTCCTTCACTAAGTTATATAAGGGGCCGCAACAGATGGCGCAGCGGTTTTGCCGACCGGCACATGCCCTTGTGCACCACGGGCAATGCGTTCACCGGGCCTTCAATCTGTGTAAAGGAGAAAGGAATGCTCAAAGTAAAGGATATAATGACCACGGAGGTTTTCGTCCTCCATGCCACCCAGACCCTGGATATTGCCCGCTCCCTGATGCGCATCAAGCACGTGCGCCACGTCCCGATCGTTGATACGGACAACGTCTTTGTCGGGCTGATGACCCACCGGGATCTCCTGGCCCAGACAATCTCCCACCTTGCAGGAATAGACGAGGACGAACAGCAGTACCTGGACCGGCACCTGCACATCGTCAACATCATGCAAAAAGAGGTTCTGACGGTGGACCCGGAACTGGATATCTGTACGGCGATCTCCCTGCTTCTGGAGCACAAGTACGGCTGCCTCCCGGTGGTTTCCGACACCAAGCTTGTCGGGATCGTGACAGAGGCTGATTTCCTGAACCTCACCCTGGGCCTGCTGCGCAACTCCGAGGGCAACTGCGCCTAGACCAGGCAGACAGTAAAGAGTGCAGGTCCGTAACCTGCTGCCTCACCCTTCCCGTCTGCTCTTTCGAACAACACTCCTACGCCGCTCGTGTACCACTGCTCTTCTTTGTCACATTAACGGCGCACACCTTGGCTTCCGGGATTTTACTGACCGGATCAAGGGCGTCATTGGTAAGGAGGTTGGCCGCCGCCTCCTTGTAATGAAAGGGGATGAACGTCACGCCCGGCCTGATCCTCTCCGTTACGAGAACAGGCAGCGTAATGGTGCCGCGGCGCGACGCGACATCCACTTCCTCGCCCTCAATAATCTGCAGGCGGGCGGCATCAGCCGGATTCATCTCAATGACAGGCCCCCGGTCTGCGTCCTCCAGCACCTGGGAACGACGCGTCATGGTGCCGGTATGGTACTGGTAGAGTACCCGCCCCGTAGAAAGGATAAACGGGTATTCAGCATCCGGCAGTTCTTCCGGGTTCCGCCAGACTACAGGGGTAAAGCTGCCCCGGCCACGCGGGAAGCCGTTTTCAAAGAGAACCGGTGTACCGGGATGGTCCTTATCGGGACAGGGCCACTGGATCCCGCCTGTTTCAAGGCGTTCGTAGTTTATGCCGGCTATTGCAGGCCAAACCGAAGCTATTTCGTCAAACACTGCTTGCGCCTTTGCCGGATCCATCCTGTCTCCTCCGGGGCGGAAATCGTCCTGAAATGCAACCCCTTTTTCAGGATCGAGCCGTTCGGCAATGGCCTGCACAATGGAAAGGTCATCGCAGGCCCCCTGCGGCGGCAGCACCGCCTGGCGGACCCTCTGCACCCGGCGCTCCGTGTTGGTGAATGTCCCCTCCTTTTCGGCATAGGCGGCAGCCGGCAGCACCACGTCCGCGAGTTCGGCCGTTTCGGTGAGAAAAATATCCTGCACCACGAGGAATTTAACACTTGAAAAGGCCTTGCGTGCATGGCTCAAATTCGGATCACTCATAACCGGGTTTTCGCCCATGATCCACATGGCCTCAATGGTACCGTCAATCATGGCCTGTGACATTTCAGTGGCCGTCAGCCCCGGCTTGCCGGGCAGCTTGCCGCCCCACAGTTCTTCAAACCGCTTCCTGGCCGCATCGTCATCAACCCGCTGGTACCCGGGAAAAAAAACAGGGGCGCAGCCCATGTCACTGGCGCCCTGGACATTATTCTGGCCGCGCAGGGGATTGAGCCCTGTCCCGGGCTTGCCGAGGTTCCCCGTCAGCAGGGCAAGATTGGCCAGGCTCTTCACATTATCAGTTCCAGAGGTATGCTGGGTGATACCCATGGTATAGAAAATTGCGGCCCGCTCAGCCGAACCATAGATTTTTGCAGCCTCTTCAATATCCGCCGCCGGGACGCCCGTGATCTTCTCCGCCCATTCCGGCGTACATTCGGCAACCGCTTCGGCAAAGGTTTCGAAATTCTCAGTCCTGCTGCTGATAAAATCCCGGTCAGCGAGGTCATCGCGGACGATTACATGGCACAGTGCGTTAACCAGCGCCGCATCCGTCCCCGGTTTCTGACACAGCCACAAACGTGCCTTGTCGGCCAGTTTGATCCGGCGCGGGTCTGCCACAATGATATCGGCGCCGTGGTCTTTGGCGGCCTGCAGCATGCGCAAACCTATCACCGGATGGGTTTCCGTGGTATTGGAACCGATGACGAAGATAACGTCCGCCTCTGCAATGCTTGCAATGCCGTTGCTCATTGCGCCCGAACCAAGAACTGTGACTAGACCAGTCACCGTGGGGCTGTGTCAGTAGCGGGCACAATGGTCGACATTATTGGTACCGATCCGGAGGCGGAAGAATTTCTGAAAGGCGTAGTTTTCTTCGGTAGTGCAGCGGGCCGAAGAAAGGCCGGCCAGGGCATCCGGTCCCTTGTCGGCGAGAACGTCACGGAAGTTGCCGGCGACCATTTCTAGGGCCTCGGCCCAGCCGGCAGGTTCCAGTGGTCCGCCCTTGCGGCGCCGGACGAGTGG
>JAFDCC010000114.1 GCA_019312985.1 Deltaproteobacteria bacterium | reverse complement strand
GTAAAAAAGCTCGGAGATTTCTAGCAGCGCATCAGGGACCAAAATATGTTACACCGGAGTTGTCGGTTTCGCATACAGTGACAGCGTGAACGTTGCAGCGGTCCGAAGCGATCTCCTGCTGCACCTCATTGAAGATGAAGACGGCAATGTTTTCCGAGGACGGGTTGACCGCCTGGAAATCGGGATGCTCGTTGAGATTATGGTGGTCAAGGCTGTTAAGCACCTTGTTGACGGCCTCCTTGACCGTCCTGAAATCTATTCCCATGCCTAGACTGTCCAGTTCCGTCGCCCTGACCGTGACCTCCACCTTCCAGTTGTGGCCATGGGGCCTTTCGCAGTTGCCGGGATAATCCCGTAAATGGTGCCCGGCTGAAAAATGACTTTTGATAAAGATGTCAAACATGGTATGAGTCCCCGCCGCTGTTATAATTAATAATAGGGTTAAATCGTAAAAGTATTGTTGAAAAGAAATTGCTTTTTTAATAGGGTCAGAACCTGGTTTTTTAAATTATAAATTCAGAATAATCAACCCTGCGGAGGAGAGCAAGAAAGAGTTGCAGGATCTCTTTTCTGCCGAATCTCCCGCAGTTTGAATACGCTAGGAAGGAGTATCCCGCTATGGCCATTGTGGCGCCATTCAGGCCTGTCCGTTTCAACCCCGAAAAGATTGCACACCTCGAGGATGTTGTCACGCCTCCCTATGACATCATTGACGAGAAAAACCAGGAGACCTTCCAGGCAAGGAACCCGTACAACATGATCTACCTGGACATCAGCAAGTCGCCGGGGAAGGGAGATGATTCGGCGGAGCGCTACGATTCGGCGAAGCGATACTTTATCAAATGGCAGGAAGAAGGGGTTCTTATCAAGGATGAGGTCCCGGGAATCTTTCTTTACTACATCGATTACAAACTCCCCTCCGGCATCCGTCTGACCCGGAAGGGACTGATTGCCCTTGTCGGTCTATCCGAATTTTCTGAAGGCACGGTCAGGCCCCATGAGGAGACGTTCAAAACCGTCACCGCCGACCGCTTGCGGCTTATGGATACCTGCCAGGCCCAGTTCAGCCAGATATTCTCCCTTTATGCCGACGAGGGGGCAGACATAATAGGCACTCTTGAAAAGGGTCTTCCGGAAAAGCCCCTCTACGAGGTGAAGGATGCCGATGGCGGCAGACATAGCCTCTGGCCCGTGACGGCCCCCGAAATTATTGCCCGGGTGCAGCAGGACTTCCGCTGCAAGGCCGTCTACATTGCGGATGGTCACCACAGGTATTCGACGGCACTGCAGTATAGAAAGCAGATGGCGGCGAAACATGGCGGCCTGCCGGCCGATAGCCCCTACAATTTTGTCATGATGTACCTCTGCCCCATGGAGGACCCCGGCCTCAAGGTCCTGCCGACCCACAGGCTGGTGTCGCTGCCGGCCGATATCGTTGCTGCCGGTCTCGGAACCATGGATGGACTTGCGGCAAAGATGGCGGGATCCTTTGAGCTGGAGGAGATTTGCGGTGGAGCGCGGGAGAACCTGGTGGCGGAGGTCCTCGCCAGGATGGAGGAAGCCCTGGTCCAGGGCAGGAAAAAACGGACCATGTTCGGCCTGTACCACCCGGTGGAAGACCGTTGTTTTCTCCTGACCCTGAAGGATGCGGCCCTGGAGAACAGGTCCCTGGCCGGCAGGCCGCCTGCACTGCGCGACCTTGATGTGGTCATCCTGTCGGACCTGGTGGTGGATCAGATATTAAAGATGGCATGTGACAGGTGTGAACAAGACAACCTGGTGCGCTACTTTGCCGACCCGGACGAGGCCCTCGACGTGGCGGTGAAGGAGAGCATTGCCGACGAGAATGTCCTGCCTCTCCTGTTCCTCATGAATAATACCAGGGTGCTGCAGGTGAAGCGGGTCGCCGACGAGAACCTGATCATGCCCCATAAGTCCACCTATTTTTATCCCAAGATCCTCACCGGCCTTCTGCTGAATAAGCTGGAACCGGAGGAAAAGATAGTTGTCGTGTAGCCGTTCCCGGCTGCAGGGAAAACATTTCAGGCAATGACAGGGTGGCAGGCGATGCCAGGACAGGCTGCGTATACCGATGACTCCCTTTTTGACGGACGCATCCGCTGTCTGCAGCACCGCCGCGGCTACCGCTTTTCTCTCGATGCCGTTCTGCTGGCCCACTTTATAGCCACCCGGCCGGGGGAGACAATTCTTGACCTGGGGTGCGGCAGCGGTATTGTCGCGCTCATCCTGGCATACAGGAACCCCTCCTCCCAGCTTACCGGCCTTGAGCTCCAGCCGGCCCTGGTAAAGCTGGCCCGGGAAAATGTAGCCCTCAATAATTGGCAGGAGCGGATAAGGATCATGGAGGGCGACCTGCGGCGCATTGATCTGCTGCTGGGGGCCGGGCAATTTGACTGCCTCGTCAGCAACCCGCCTTACAGAAAGAAGGGCACAGGGAGGCAAAACAGTGAAGCGGAAAAGCTCATGGCTCGGCATGAAATCACGGCCGATGTCGCCAGTGTTGTCAGAGCTGCCGCCTGGGCCCTGAAAAAAAAGGGGAGAGGCGCCTTCATTTACCCGGCATCACGGGGGGCGACGCTCCTTTATGAACTCAAAAAGCAGGGTCTGGAGCCCAAGAAGTTGCAGGCGGTGTACAGCTACCCCGCAAGTTCAGCCGCCCTGCTTCTCGTCGAGGCGGTCAAGGGGGGCGGTGAGGAGTTGTTAGTGCTTCCGCCCTTTCATGTTTACCAGGCGCCGGGAGGTGATTTTTCAGCGGAGATGGCATCCTGCTACCGGCCCTAGACCGCTGGCGCGTTGCGGGGGGATAGTCATGCTTGCAAAAATCAGAAGTTCTGCAGTGGTTGGTGTCGATGCGCGGCCGGTAACGGTGGAGGTGGACATCTCTTACGGTCTGCCTGGATTTGCCACCGTTGGGCTGGCCGAGGGCGCGGTCCGCGAAAGCCGGGAACGGGTAAAGGCCGCCATCAAGAACTCCGGCTACGATTTTCCCAACCGCAGGATTACCGTCAACCTCGCCCCGGCAGACCTGAAAAAGGAAGGGACCGGCTACGATCTCCCCATTGCCCTGGGTATTCTGACCGCGGCGGAAATCCTCTCCAGTGCCAAGCTGGCAAGTTATGGCGTCACGGGTGAGCTCTCCCTCGACGGGTCCACCCGTCCGGCAAAGGGTATTCTGCCCATGGCCATTGCGGCCCGCAATAACGGCCTGGAAGGCATCCTGGTGCCGTTGGCCAATGCGGAAGAGGCGGCCGTTGTCAGCGGCATAAAAATTATCGGGGTAAAAACCCTGTATGAGGCCGTTGAATTCCTTGCCGGCACCAGGGAACTTCACCCCCGGTCCATTGATCTCGACGCGGTTTTCCAGGACAATACCGATTACGGCGTTGATTTTGACGAGGTCAGGGGCCAGGAGCATGTCAAGCGGGCAATGGAGATTGCCGCGGCCGGGGGACACAACATCCTGATGAAGGGACCGCCCGGTGCCGGCAAGACCATGATGGCAAGAAGGCTTCCCACCATCCTGCCTGACCTGACCTTTGACGAGGCCCTGGAAACCACCAAGATATACAGTGTCATGGGATTGATGCAGGGAAGGACCCCGCTCGTCACCACGAGGCCGTTTCGGGCGCCGCACCATACCATCTCTGATGCAGGCCTCATCGGCGGCGGCCAGGTCCCCAGGCCGGGGGAGGTCTCGCTGGCCCATAACGGCGTCCTCTTTCTTGATGAGTCCCACGAGTTCAAGAAAAATGTCCTGGAAGTTCTGAGACAGCCGCTTGAGGACGGCATGGTGACGATTTCACGGGCCACCGGCTCACTCAGTTTCCCGTCCCGCTTTATGCTGGTCATCGCATTTAACCCTTGCCCATGCGGCTATCTTGGTGATATGAAACACAGCTGCAGGTGCACCACGGCCCAAGTGCAGCGGTATGAGAGCAGGCTTTCCGGGCCGCTCCTGGACAGGATAGATATGCACCTCGAGGTGCCGTCTGTGCCCTACAGCAAAATGGCGGCGGCACAGAAGGGGGTGCCTTCCGCCGTTATAAAGGAGAAGGTTGAAAGGGCACGGAAGCGCCAGAAAGAGAGATTTGCCGGGCGGCATCATTACCACTCGAACGGCCAGATGACCCCCAGGGATATTAAGGCCTTTTGTGCCCTGGACAGGGCTTCGGAAAAACTCATTGAAAATGCGGTTGAAAGGCTCGGCCTTTCGGCCCGTTCCTATCACAGGATCCTGAAAATTGGGCGCACCATTGCCGATCTTGATTGGTCTGAATCGGTACAGGCGGCTCATATCGCCGAAGCTGTCCAGTACCGGCGGTTCGAGGGATCCATGGAAAACTGACGCGAAAAGAAGTCATGAATAAACTGGTAGCGGAGTTAAAAAAACTGGTCCGGTTCAAAGATACGGTTGCGGCTGGCGATATTGTCCTGATCGCTGCCCAAAAACCCCAGATGCTTGTCTATGCCCGGATAAATGACATTGCCCGGGATGAGTCCAAGCGTGACGAATGGTGGAAGGTGACCATGTGCATTTTGTCCCTGCCACTGCAAAAGGTCACCTGGATATTGCGGTCGGAACAGATGACCGGCAAGGAGATCTTTACCATGGAGGGGGAAGAGCGGTTCATGCAGGCGGTTGATTTCGGCGCCGACCGGCCGGAGCCGGCCCCGGCAAAACAGAAAAAGAGTAAAGAAAAAATGTCTCTGCGGCGGGTAAAGTAGCCGCGGCATGGTGCAGCGATGATGAGTCAAAGGCGCATGAAATCCGAGCGGGACATTATCGCCCATGTCGTCTCCCTTCTCAGGTTGCCTCCGGACGGGGAAGTTGTCAGGGGAATAGGGGATGACTGTGCGGTAATAAACAAGGACAGCCGCAACTGTTTCCTGGTGAGCACTGACACCCTGGTCGAAGGGGTGCATTTTGATCTGGCCTGGCATCCCCCTGCCCTCGTCGGCAGGAAAGCGGCGGCCGTCAACCTCAGCGATATCGCCGCAATGGGCGGCAAGCCTCGCTTTGCCCTCCTGAACCTGGCATTTCCCGCTTCAGCGCCGACGTGGCTCGATGATTTCCTGGCCGGTTTTATTGCAATGCTCGGCGAATATGCAGTCATGCTGGTGGGCGGTGACACGGTGAAAAGTTCCAGTGACTGCAGCATAACGGTGACCATCATCGGTGAGGCGGCCCGGGACGCGGTCATCTACCGCAGTGGTGCAGTTAGCGGCGACCTGGTATTTGTCAGCGGTGTCCTCGGCAATGCGGCAGCCGGGCTTGCCCTGTGCCGTGCCGCTTTGGGCCGTAATGCCTTGCAAAAGTGGAAGGGGCTTGTCGGGGCCCACCAGGCGCCGGAGCCACGGATAGGTCTCGGCAATATTCTTGCAGCAAGCAACCTCGTCCATGCAATGATGGATATTTCCGACGGCCTGGCAACCGACCTGGCGCACCTGTGCGAGGAAAGTTCCACAGGGGCAGAGGTTGCCAGGGAATCCCTCCCCGTCTCTGAGGACTTGGAAGCTGCGGCGGCAGAACTGCAGATGCCGGTTCTGGACTGGGTTCTCAGGGGGGGCGAAGACTACCAGCTTCTCTTTACCGCGGCACCGGAACATGAGGCTGCGCTGCGGGCCCTGGTGCGGGAAAAGAATGAGGGGGAAATTTTCGCGGTCGGCAGGATAACGGCCGGCCGGGGGGTCTTTCTGCAGGAGGGGTCCAAAAGGAGTGAGATCACCTACCAGGGATACGACCATTTCCGGGACTGAGGAGAAACACCGCGGCAAGCTTTGCCCTTGCGGCCGGGTGCTAAAACTGGCGATATGGCTCTGCCTTCCCGGCCCACTCGCTGTCAGGAAAGCGTTGCTGCAGGGTTTCGTAAACCTCCTTTAAAGGCTTTCGGTCCCCGCTTATTTTGTAAAGTGAGACTCCCTTCAGGAAAATGGCCTCTGCAGCACAGTTGCCCTCCGGCTGCAGTGTCAAAGCCTCTTCAAAAGAAGCGACGGCCTCCCGGTAACGGCTGTTGTCAAAATGGTACTTGCCGATGCCAAGCAGTCCATTGGCGACAAAACCGTCCGGATCGAGGAAACCGACCGTTCGGTGGTGTTCCCGCCTGTCAGAACCAAGGGTTATGAGGGTCGGGGTCCACTTGATATTAAAGTCCCTGGACAGGGGTTTGGCATCAAAGGGAACCATGAGAGGGATGAAATGTTCCAGGACAAAACGTTTCACCGTTGTCTCGGGATACGTAACCGCATCCAGCTGCCGGCACCCAGGTCAGTCCGGATTCTTAAAAAAGAGCAGGATCGGCAGCTGTTTTTCATCCGCCCGGGCAAGTGCCCTGGTCATGTCCTTTTGCCACGCTATGGGCTGTGTCATCGCCATGCTCCTTGCCGGCTGTTGCTGCCGGGGGAAAAACTGTTGCGCGACTCTTCAGGCAAAGGGCGCTGCTGTCGCACTTGTACTTTTTCTCACCGGGCACCTCTGCCCGGTGTTTCCTTCCAGGGACACTCTTCTGCCTGCAAAGAGAATTATGAAAAGCGGCCGCTGTCAAGCACTTTTTGGAACCCGGTATTGCCTGACAGCCGGCCGAAGAGCTTTCCCGCGGCCGGGCCAAAGGTAATTGTAGAGATTTGCCGGGAAATATGATACGGTGTCGCCCTCGGCTGAAAGGCGAAACGGCTGGCAAGCCGGTCTGCCGCCGACACCGGCATGGAACCTGGCAGATCCTGCCCCGGGAAGCGAGTGCGGCACAATGGATTTTTTTTGTGAAAAATATAAGGAAAAGGTGAGCGGCGAGAAAATACGCTGCAGTCACCCGAAGGAGTACTGCAAGTTCCGCTCGGCCTGCATTATCCATTTCATGGACGGGGAACAGGGTGACAACGAACCGGAAGAGGCAGCGAAAAAAGAGGGCGGAATGGTAACTTTGCAATTTGACAAGAACAACGGTTTGCTCCCGGCGATAGTGCAGGATTATGAAACTAAAGAGGTGCTGATGCTCGCCTATATAAACGATCTTGCCTGGGAAAAGACCCTGGAGACAGGCAAGGCTCACTATTGGAGCCGTTCAAGGAACAAACTGTGGCTGAAAGGAGAAACTTCCGGGCATTTGCAGCGTATCCGGAACATACTCGTGGACTGTGATGCGGACACGGTGGTTTACCAGATTGAACAGCTTGGCGGGGCAGCCTGCCATACCGGCCACCGCAGCTGTTTTTACAGGAAGGTGAGCCGGGAAGGATTGCAGACAATTGACAAACCCGTATTTGATCCCGAAGAGGTATACAGGAAATGAGCGTATTGAAATTGGGAATTCCAAAGGGCAGCCTGGAAAAGGCAACCATTGAACTCTTTGAAAAGTCAGGCTGGCGCATAAAACTTTCGCAGCGGAGTTATTTCCCGGAGATTGATGATGATGAGCTGGTCTGTTCCATATGCAGGGCGCAGGAGATGTCGCGTTATGTCGAGCAGGGCGTCATTGATGCAGGGATTACCGGGCGGGACTGGATACTTGAAAATGAATCTGATGTAGTCGTTGTTGCCGACCTCATCTACTCGAAGGTGAGCAAGAGACCGACGCGCTGGGTCGTGGCGGTTCCGGGCGATTCGGCTATTAAGAAACTGGCGGACCTTGAAGGAAAAAAAGTGGCCACGGAACTTGTCAACTATACCCGCCGCTTTTTCGAGCAGAAGAAGATCAATGTCGATATAGAATTCTCCTGGGGCGCCACGGAGGCGAAGGTGGTATCTGGTCTCGCCGATGCCATTGTCGAGGTGACGGAGACAGAGAGCACCATCAGGGCGCACGGCCTGCGGATCATCCACGAGATGATGACATCAAACACGCAGTTCATTGCCAACAGGAGTGCCTGGGAAGACCCTTGGAAACGGGAGAAGATTGAAAATATCGTCCTGCTGCTCAAGGGGGCCCTCCGGGCGGACAAAATCGTGGGCCTGAAGATGAATGTGCCCGGGACCAGCCTCGACAGTGTCATTGCAATCCTGCCGAGTCTCAATGCGCCGACCATCGCAAACCTTTATAACACTGACTGGTATTCCCTCGAAACGGTCATTTCGGAGCACCAGGTGCGGGAACTGATACCAAAACTCATCAAAAACGGCGCGGAAGGCATCATCGAGTACGGGCTGAACAAGGTCATCTGACCCGGTTGTATACAGGTCAGGGGCGCTTTTATTCTGAACGGTACGACCCCTGTGACGCATTTTTCCAGCCAGAGTTTTGCTGATGTCAGGTTCCTGACCAGCATCTTTGACCTCCGGGATCTCCCGCCGCCGGCGATTCCGGAGATCGCCTTTGCCGGCCGCTCCAATGTCGGCAAATCAAGCCTGCTGAACCGGCTGATCAAGCGCAGAAATCTTGTCAAGACCAGTTCCCGGCCGGGCAAGACCCAGAGCCTTAATTATTTCCAGGTAGATACCTGTTTCTACCTTGTCGACCTGCCGGGGTACGGCTATGCCCGCGTCTCGAAAAAGATGCAGGCCGCCTGGCAGGATTTGATAACCCGGTACCTTGAAACCAGGGAAAACCTCAGGTGTGTCGTTGTCATTGTCGACCTGCGGCATGAACTCAAGGCGGCGGACCTGCAGCTTGTAACCTGGCTGCGGCAGACCGGCGTCCCCTTTATCCTGGTCTACACCAAGGCCGATAAGTTGTCGGCCAACCAGCGCAGTAAAAATGCTGCTGCCCTTGATGCCGGCTTCGGGGTTAAAACGGCTGAACGGCTCGTGTTTTCAGCGAGAACAGGCATGGGCAGAGATAATCTTCTTCATGCTCTTGACAGCTTTCTTCTTTAGTGGTTAATTGGCAACTCGCCGATGGAGCAATAAATGGGTAAACTAAATTTTAACGAGTGGTTTCAGGTAGATTGACTCAAATTGAGGGGGGATTGTGAATGGTACCAAAAAGCGACTTGCCCTGTTGGGAGATCATGAAGTGTACGGGGACGGAAAACTGCCCGGCCCGGAAACACCCTGACATGAACTGCTGGGAAATTGCCAGTGAAGTGGATGATTATCGAAAGGCCTTCAACATCTGCAAGGACTGCATCGTCTACATGCTGAAGGCCGAAAATTCCGTGTTGACCAAGCAGGAAATGCAGACCATCATACAACAGAAAAGAGAGTGTGTTCTGGTCTGATTGATTTCCTTTCGAAGATTTTTCCTGTTGATTTAGAGAAAAGGGCGGGCCGTCTCAGTCGATGGCCCGCCCCCACCCACCACCGCCGGGAGTCCGGATGACCAGAAGATCATTGGCTTCCGCCTCAAACCCCACCTTGCCTTTCAGTTTTTTCTTCCGCCCGTTCCGGATTAGTTCGTCTGTGCCGCGCAGCCCCTTTTCCCCGCCGGCGAGGCCGTAAGGTGCCCGAAGCCGCCGTTCGGTGAGAAGCGAGACCCTGGCTTTTTCTAGAAAG
>JAFDCC010000113.1 GCA_019312985.1 Deltaproteobacteria bacterium | reverse complement strand
TGGACCGGATTCGTCTCTTTTCATCCTGCGCCTGTTCCGAGCAGCCGGTCAAGGATAATGGCTGCCGCCGACCTGACCGACAGGTGGTTGTAACTCCCCGATCCGGTAATGGGGGGCAGGATGCCGTCTCCTGCGTCAATAACTTCCTGGGCCAGTCCCCAGGCGGTTCCCAGCAGGAGAAGAAAATTCTTCCCTTCACTGATTTTCTGCCGCACGGCCCCGTAGGACCAGACGACGGGGTGTTTCTCCCGGGCGCAGGTCGCCAGGACAACCGGCTGTTGCTGCCTTTCTGCCGCAATTCTGGTCCGGACCTGCTCCAGGTCGTCACAGATGCGGACCAGGGAAAGGGCTTCACCCCGCATGGCATTGTATTGCGCCCCGTGGCCCTCGAGCCAGTGCTCCAGCAGTTCCCGAAAGAGTATCTGCTGGTCCCGGTACGGTGTTACGACATAAAGTCCATTGGCGCCGAATGTTCTTGCCGCCCGGGCAATATCATGCAGGTCCAGGTTTGTCACGGCCGAACCGATAATTTCCCGGTTCTTGTTGATAACCGGGTAATGAATCAGCGCCAGGTCTACACTACCCTTTCCGGTCACCCGCCTCGTCACTTTCCTCCGGCTTACCGGCTGCAGGGCGAAACAATGTCACCTTACCGGCCCGTATGCCTGTATTTTTCAACGGCCGCAAGCAGCCGGTTTTTCTTCAGCAGCCGCAGTTCTTCTTCCGAGAACACAGTGCGGGCCAGCAGCTCCGGCCTTTTTGCCAGGGTCTGGCGCACCGCGGTCACCAGCCGCCACTCTGCTATGGCAGCGTGATCCCCGCTGAGGAGAACCTCCGGGACCGGGTGCCCCTCAAACTCCCGCGGCCTGGTATACTGCGGGTTTTTCAGGAGGCCGCTGCTGAACGTCTCGTTCCCGGCCGAATCGTTGCAGCCCAGAACCCCCGGCAGCAGCCGCGTCACCGAATCCACCAGGACCATGGCCGCCAACTCTCCACCGGTGAGAATATAATCGCCGATGGAGATCTCCTCATCGACGTAATTTGCCCTGATCCTCTCGTCAACCCCCTCATACCTGCCGCAGAGCAGGATGAGATGCTGGTGGCCCGCCAACCGCTCCGCCGTTTCCTGGGTATAGGTGCCTCCCTGGGGGGAGAGAAAAACAACCCGGCCGCCGGGCTTTTCTGCCGCTATGGCAGCAAGGGCCCCGGCGATGGGCTCCGGTTTCATGACCATGCCCTCGCCGCCGCCAAAAGGCCGGTCATCGGTCATGGCGTGCCTGTCAAGGGCAAATTCCCTGATATCATGGATATTGACACTTATCTTGCCGGCCGCCACCGCTCGCCGGATTATCCCTTCCTGCAGGGGTGAATCGAGCAGGTTCGGGAAAATTGTCAGAATGTCAAATCGCATACACCAAAAAACCCTCTAGCGCCGGCGCTTCAGCTGGCCGCGAAACGATTTCGAGGGGCTATAACGCTTCGTTTGCTTCCAGCAACCCGGGTACCGGGTCAATGACCACCTCTTTTTTCCGGAGGTCAATGTTCCTGACGATCTCCCCGTTTACCGGGACCAGGTACTCCCGGCCCCTGTCCCGTATAACCAGGATATCATCGGCGGCAGTGGAAAACAGGCCGGCCACCACGCCGACTGCTTTGCCGGCTGCAGTGAAGACCTGCAGCCCTACGAGCTGGTGCCAGTAGTACTCACCGGCCGCGAGCCTGGGAAAATCCCCTTTCCGCAGGGAGATGACGCTGCCCCGGAGGGCTTCCGCCTCCTCGCGGGAGGCAATCCCTGCAAGCTGCAGGATCGCCTGCCGTCCCTGCACCCGACACCTGGTAATGGCATATGCCGCTGTCCCGCCGTCCGGTTGCTGGAGGATAAGCTCTTCATAGTCCTGAAAGTTTGCAGGCTGGCCGGCATAGGAGTGGACCTTGATCTCTCCCCGGATACCGTGCGGCTTGACAACCTCGCCGATTCTGACGCTCTCTTCCCCGCGTCCGGAGTGCTGCCGGCTGGAGTCCCGGTTCATGCTACTCCATGATTTCCAGCCTGGAACGTTTGTTTTCCCTGCCTGCCGCCGCCGACAGCAGGGAACGCATGGCCTTGGCCGTTCTTCCCTGCTTGCCGATGACCTTGCCAAGATCCTCTTTGGCCACCCGCAGTTCAACGGTGACGGCATCATCCTCTTCAGTTTCCCGGATCTGGACCTGGTCCGGATGATCAACGAGGCCGGCCACAATATAGTGAATCAGCTCTTTCATAATACAGGCTATTCGGCCGCACCTTCCCCGGGTTTCGCGTAGGAGGCGATCAGGCTTTTCACTGTCTGCGTCGGTTTGGCCCCCTGGTCAAGCCATGACTGAAGCTTTGCCGCATCAAAGTGGACCTCGGCCGGGTCCTTCAGCGGATCGTAGGTGCCGACAATATCAAGGAATTTGCCGTCACGCTTTGCCTCCACATCGGCAACCACGATGCGGTAGTACGGCAATTTCTTTCTTCCAAGCCTTGTTAAACGAATTTTCACTGCCATTATGTCAGTTTCCTCCTCCATGGATGATGGATGTTGTGCTTTGTATTATTGTATATGAACATCGGGTAGAATCCGCAAAAAACCAAATTTTTTAACATACCGCAAAAACAAATATAATGCTAGCGCCTTAAACCCTTCGGCAGCTTGCGCCTTTTCCGGCCGCCTGCCATGCCCCCGGAAAACCCCTTCATCTTTTTCATCATCTTCAGCATCTGGGCGTAGCTCTTGATGACTTTGTTGACATCCTGGACGCTGGTGCCGCTGCCGCCTGCTATGCGCTGCCGCCTGCTGGCATTGATTATCTGGTAATTGCGGCGCTCAACCGCGGTCATGGAGTTTATTATGGCCTCGGTGCGGACCAGTTCGCGTTCATCGGGCTTGGGCATGTTCTGCATCTGCTTCATTTTGTTGAGGCCCGGAATCATGCCCATGATCTGCTCCAGACTGCCCAGTTTCTTGACCTGCTGGATCTGGTCCCGGAAATCCTCCAGGGAGAATTCATTTTTCCTGAGTTTCTGGGCAAGTTTTTCAGCTTTTTTCTTGTCAACGACCGCCTCTGCCTTCTCGATGAGGGAGAGGACATCACCCATGCCGAGAATCCGCGAGGCGAGCCGGTCAGGGTGAAAAACCTCCAGGGCATCCATGGCCTCGCCGACACCGACGAACTTGATGGGCCGGCCGGTTACCTTCTTGATGGAAAGCGCGGCGCCGCCCCGGGCATCGCCTTCCATCTTGGTGAGAACGACCCCGGTCAGGTCAAGGTCATCCTTGAACTGGCCGGCGACCGTGACCGCATCCTGGCCGGTCATGGCATCCGCGACGAAAAGAATCTCCGCCGGTTCGACCTGCGCGTTTATCTGCCGCAGCTCCTCCATCAGCTCCCGGTCGATGTGGAGCCGGCCGGCAGTATCGATGATAACGGTGTTGAATCCCTTCTCGTCCGCGGCGGCAAGCGCTTTGCGGGATATGTCCACCGGGTTCATCTCAGGCTCGGAAGGGAAGACGTCAACCCCGATGGTTTCACCGAGCACCTGCAGCTGCTTGATGGCGGCCGGGCGGTAAACGTCGGCCGGGACCAGGTAGGGCTTTCTGCCCTTACTTTTCAGGGATTTGGCGAGCTTGGCCGCGGTCGTCGTCTTGCCGGAGCCCTGCAGGCCGGCCAGCATGATGACAACGGGCTGGCGGCCGTCAAGTTTGAGCTGTTCGGTTTCGCCGCCCAGCAGCTCAATCAGTTCCTGGTGTACTATCTTTATGACCTGCTGTCCCGGGGTGAGGCTCTCCAGGACGTCCTGGCCGACAGCCCGCGCCGCGATGGTGGCGATGAACTCCTTCACCACGGTGTAATTGACATCCGCCTCGAGCAGTGCCAGCCTGACCTGGCGCAGGGCTGCATCGATGTTTTCCGGGCTGAGCTTGCCATAGCCACGCAAGTCCCTGAAAACTTTCTGCAGTCTGTCGGTTAAATTCTCAAACATGATGTCGTTGATGGTCTCTTGCCGCCGCCTGCGGCATTAT
>JAFDCC010000112.1 GCA_019312985.1 Deltaproteobacteria bacterium | reverse complement strand
TGTTACTTGCCGATGCAGAACCGTTCAAAAATCATGTCGAGAATATCTTCGGCTGTCGTCTCCCCGACGATGTCACCGAGCTGCTCAAGGGCGTCCTGGATGTCAACTGCCAGCAGGTCCGGGGAAATGGCGCCGGCCAGTCCCTCCTCTATCCGGCGGGCTGCCTGCGCCGTTTTTTTCAGGGCGTTCCTGTGGCGGACATTGGGGACAGCCGCGGTTCCCGGGTCCCAGCCGCCTCCTTTGCGGTCACCCGTGACAAGGGAAAACACCGCGTCCTGCAGCGCCTTTATGTTCGTGTATTCCCGGGCGGAAACAGCGACCAGCTCTTCCTCTCCCAGGCCGGTCCGGTACTCTTCGGCAGATGCGTTGGGGGCAATGTCGATTTTGTTTAAGACCAGCAAGATTTTCTGCTTCTTGCCGCTTTGCCGGATGCTGCTGTAGAGGGCCCGGTCTTCTTCGCTGAGCGGCTCCGACGCATCGAGGACAAGAAGCACCAGGTCAGCATCGGCCAGCTTGGCCCGTGCCCTCTGGATGCCCATTTCTTCCACGGTTTCACTGGTGTGCCGGATGCCGGCAGTATCAACGATGCGGACCGGCATGCCCCTGATATTGACACACTCCTCGATGGTATCGCGGGTGGTTCCCGGTACCGGGGTCACCAGGGCCCTTTCCTCCTGCAGGAGGGTGTTCAGCAGGCTGGACTTGCCGACATTGGGGCGCCCCAGAATGACGGCGCTGATGCCTTCCCGGTATACGCGGCCCTCCTCCGCCCTCGCTATTAATACGGCAAGAGGCCCCTGCACCTCCTCCCGGAACTGCTGCAAGGGGGTTGCGGCAGCAAGGATGTCGTTTTCCTCTTCGGGAAAATCGATGGCGACCTCAATGAGAGCCCGCAGGCCCATGAGACGCTCGCGGATGGCCAGGATTTCTTCGGAGAGCCTGCCCTGGAGCTGTCCCATGGCCATGGACCGTCCTGCTTCGGTTTTGGCCTCGATAAGTTCGAGGACCGCCTCGGCCCGGGTCAGGTCGAGCCGGCCGTTTAAAAAAGCCCTTTTGGTAAACTCACCCGGTGCCGCGAGGCGGGCGCCGGCGGCGGTTATGAGGCCCAGGATCTCCTGGAGGACAACGAAGCTTCCGTGGCACTGGATCTCGACCACGTCTTCGCGGGTATAGGTATTGGGGGCCTGCATGAAAACGGCCATTACCTCGTCTATCGTCACGAAGCTTTCGGGGTCAATGACCCAGCCGTAATACATGCGGTGGCTTTCACATGCCGGCTCCGGCCTTTCGTGGCGGGGCCGGAAAATGGTTTGCAGAATCGAAAGGGCCCGGGGGCCGCTGATGCGGATGATGCCTATGCCGCCAGGGCCTGGCGGGGTGGCGATTGCAGCAATGGTCTCTTCCGTGCTGCCAGCATGCGGGATTTGGTCCAGGGGGCTCAATGAATCAGCCGTTCTTTCTTTGGCACGCTATTTATTCCTGCCGCCCTTTTTTCGCCGGGGCGGGTTTTTTCTGCCCTTGCTGCCCGGCCGGTATATCAGGACCTTCTTCACCAGTCCCTCACCGACGCTCCTGCTCCTGATGTCCTTCTGATCCTGCAGGGCATGGTGAATAACGCGGCGCTCAGATGGGTTGAGAGAGGGTATGGACGCGGTTTTGCCGGTTTTCCTGACCTCGTCGGCCAGTTCAAGGCAGAGTTTTTTCAATTCGTCAGCCCGGGCCGATCTGTAATTGCCGGCGTCTACCGTAATTATCGCCTTTTCGCTGTATTTTTTCCCGATAATCTTGCGCAGCAGGTACTGCAGGCTGTCGAGAATCCTGCCGTTCTGGGCGACAATCGCGGCGACAGATTCCCCTTCGATCCTCGCCGTGACATTCTCCCGGTCGCTGCTGACGGATACCTGGCACGGGTGGTGCATCAGTGCCAGGATTTGCTCCAGGTGTGTTTTTACGTCTGCCAGCAGTTCATCACCGGCGACAAATTCCCTGCTGCCTTCAGCGGCAGTTTCAGGCGCGGATTCAGCGGGAGGCGCTGGTGCTGCCTTCTTTTTTTCAGCGCCCCTTTCCTGTTGCTGCTTTGCCCTGTCCTGCCTTTTGGAAGCCGGGGCTGCTGTCCGGCCTTCCTCCTCTTTTTTCAGAGAGACCCGTAACCGGGCCTTCTGCCGGCACAGCCCGAAAATACCGGAAGTACCGGTCGTCAGTACTTCAATGTCGAGGTTTTCCTGGGAGACATTGAGGGTTTTGCAGGCCCTGCTGATGGCCTCGGCCACATCTTTTCCCTCAAATTCCATCTTCTTCGGTAAGGCCATTCTCTTCCTCGTGCTTTGTCAACCGGCCTGCTTGTTGGCTGCAGGTGCAGGCCGGCTTGTAGGTTACGATGCGGTCTGTTTGTTTATCAGGTACTGCTGGCCGATTGACAGGAGGTTGTTCACCAGCCAGTAAAGTACCAGGCCCGATGCGAAATTCAGGAACATGAAGGTGAAGATCACGGGCAGAAACATCATTATTTTTGCCTGGGTCGGGTCCGCCGGGCTCGGTGTCATTTTCTGCTGCAGGAACATGCTGCCGCCCATGAGGAGGGTCAGAACCGGGAGGCCGCCGAGATAGGGGATATCGACGCCGATCATGAGGCGGTCCGGCGCTGACAGGTCAGTGATCCAGAGCATGAAGGGGGCGTGCCGGAGTTCGATGGACTGGAGCAGGACCTTGTAGAGAGCAAAAAAGACCGGTATCTGCAGGAGCATGGGGAGGCAGCCGCCGAGAGGATTAACCTTGTACGTCTTGTACAGGCCCATCATTTCCTGATTGAGGCGTTCCTTATCATTTTTGTACTTTTCCTTCAGTTTTGCCATTTTTGGCTGAATTTTCTGCATATTTTTCATTGACTTCAGCCCTTTCTGGGCAATCGGCCAGAAGAGGATCTTGATCAGCACCGTGACCAGGATAATGGCAATGCCGTAGTTTCCGACATAGCCGTAGAAGAAATTCAGCAGGTAGAGGGCGGGTTTGGCAATCTTATCAAACCAGCCGAAATTGACGATGCGTTCCAGGTCGTGCCCCGCCTCGCGGAGCAGCGTCATTTTTTTGGGGCCGAAGTAGACCTGGTACCTGTACTCCAGGCGGCCGGCTGCAGGAATGACCTCCTTGGGGCCGAGCAGCAGGGTGTTGACCATTTCACCCTCGGCGGAGAGCTTGAGGGTCTGGCCGGCGGATTCCACCGGTATGACCCCGGTCATGAAATAGGTCCCGCCGTAGGCCGCCCAGCTGATAGTGCCGCTGAGAGTTTTTTCCGCCTTTTCCAGGTCGCTTGGCTTGATCTCCTCCAGCTTGCCGTCAAGAAGTGTTGCCGGCCCGGAAAAAAGGTAGCGCTGCGAGGTCTCGCCAAAAGGACGGTTGGTAAGGCTCAGGTAAGGCGACCCCTGCAGCGGCGTTTCTGAAAGGTTGTCAATATCCACCGCCATGTCGATGAGGTAGCTGTCCGGCGCAAATGTCATGCGCCGGGTTACCTGCAGGCCGGAAGAGAGCCGGGCGGTCATTGTCAGGGTTTTGCTCCCGCCTGCATCAACCACCATGGTTTCCCGGTCTGCTTCAAAGAGGGGGACCTGGGCTCTCCGGGGTTCAACGCCCCAGGTGAAATAGAGGGGGAGATCAATGACTGAATCCGTGGTAACAAGCTCTTTCAGGGGTGCATCGGCATCCGGTGTCTCCCGGTACTCTTTCAGCTTGAAGCTTTTGATCCCGCCCCCGGTTTCGGAAATGACTGTTCTGAAAGTATTCGTTTCAATAACAATTTCCCTGCCCTCCTTTTCCGGAAGGTTCACCGGCTCGGCAAAACCGGCCGGTTCATCGGTGACAGCCGGCGTCGCCGGAGCGGGGGCAGGCTCTTGCCGCTGAACGGGAACTTGAGGCGTTTGCGGCT
>JAFDCC010000111.1 GCA_019312985.1 Deltaproteobacteria bacterium | reverse complement strand
GATTCAGACCGCCCACTTTTACCCGCGCGGCCTCATGGGCAGGCTTTACTGGTATTCAACCATGCTTTTCCACAACCTCGTGTTTCAGGACCTGGCGGAAAAAATCGTCAGGCAGGCGGCTGCAGAGGGCTAATGCCGGCCTGCTAGTCGCTTACGGAGATTCCTTTGCCCTGCAAATCCTTGAGTACTTTTTTGACCTGGGCCTCGTTGCAGTCGTCAATATAGTAGACATTTTTCGTGCCGTCCCGGAACTGCAGGACAAAGCGGCCCTTGGCGTCGATGTGGGCCTCTTTGATATAGTCATTGTCAAGCCACGGATTTATTTCCGCCATAAAGTCATTCAAGCTGCAGGTTTTCATCCTTGTGCCTCCTGTCAGGGTTTGCCGGCTGTGACGCCGGCAACAGTTCTTTTTTTCGCTCTGCCGCAATATGAGGCCGGAGCGCCTTTTTATGGAGTGTCGATGCCGGGGGAACCGCTACCTATCAGGGGGAGAATTTTTTCCAGGCTGAAACAGACGACGTATTTGGGACCCCTGGCCCGGTCCTCTTCAGGGGTCAGGTGGCGCCGTGTCATTTTGTCGGCCAGGGCTGGGTCATTCTCCTCCCGGACTTTTTTTAAAAAGAGCCGTATTCCCCTGTATCCGGGACCATCCTCGATAAAAAGATAGTTGGCATGAGGATTTTCGCTGATATTGTGATAGGTCAGGTGGTCCCGCATGATGAAGGCGAGGGTGCCGTCTTTGAGGGTATGGGGCTTAGAGTAGATTGCGGCATCAACCCGCCCCTCTCTGTCTGCAGTTGCCAGAATTCCATAACCGGTTACGTTGCTAAGATACTCATTCAGTGTCATTGGCCTGCTTTCCTTTCGGGTGGGTTGTTCTGATCAGCTTTGTCGTGTCGTAATCCTGTTTTTGCAGCCGTTTCAGGATGGCCTCGTAAACTTCCTCATCCATCTCAGGTGCCCGCGCCAGGACCCAGAGGTATTTCCGGTCGGGGTGGCCGACAACGGCATACTCGTAATCCCTGCCAAGGTCAATGATCCAGTAATCTCCGGCAAAGGGCCAGAAAAAAGAGACCTTGAGCCTGGCGTTTGTCTTCCTGTCGGTTATCCAGGCCTTTCCCTTTACCGAACGAAGCCTGCCGGAAAACGATTTTTCGTAGCACTCGTTGACCACGGTTATTTTGCCGTCATTGCGGAGGGTATAGGTCGCCCGGCTGCCGACGCAACCCTCCTGGAACCTGTGGTGATACCTCGCAATTTCAAACCATTGGCCGGCATAGCGCTCCAAATCGACTGCATCTACAGTTTCCAGGGGTTTCATGGGGCCTCTTTCCTTGGCCAGGCAGCCGCCCATTACCAGTGCCAGCAACGCCAGGGTGCAAAAGATCCATTTACTGTCCATACTGTTTTTAAACAGGAGCGCGTAGGGGTTTTGGGGCCTGCCGGGAGAAAGGCTCCGTTAGATTGCGGCACGGTCTCCATGGGAAAAACTCCGGCTGTTTCCCTTTTCCACGGGGCATACCGGAGTTTTTGTCCCGGCAGGTGATACCATGTGTCATATTTACCAGCGTTCGGTCCCGACAAGCTGGCTAACATCCATGCAGCTTGCCTTTTCCTCTTCGCTCAGCTCCTCTTTCGTCTTGATGTTGCCCTTCAGGGCCTCGGCCGTACAGGCATACTCCCGGCCGTCTTTATCCCGTATCCATACGAGAGATTCATATCCGCCCTTGTTGTATTCTTGTTCTTCTGTCATGACGTCCCCTCCTTTTTTTGTTTAGCCCTTCTACTCAATTGCATAGACTAACTGTTTTTACTGCCAGGTGCAATTTCAAGGTCTGAAAATATTATTACCACCTTTCCGTTCCGATGAGCGTGTTGACATCGAGGCATTTTTTCCGCAGGTCGCCCGGCAATTCCTCGAAGGATTCATATCCCTTCAGATCATCGATATAACAAGCGTATTCATTTCCACTCCTGTCATTTACCCAAACCATTGATTCGTAGCCGCCGCTGTTTTCTGAGTAATCCATGGTGGACCTCCTTCATAGTGAAATACTGTCATATGCGATAATAGAGTTTTTTCTTTGACTTAAATACTATTCATGGAAGGCTGTTGCATCAATAGGGTTTAATTGATAGTTTATTAATATAAAAAACTACTAATTAACGTTATTTTGTGGAGGATGAAGAGTGATACACCAGGAGCTGCTGCATAAGGATATCATCGACTCCCTGTCGGCCCAGATCGCAATTCTCGGTGAATCGGGGGTGATCATCGAGACAAACAGGGCCTGGCGGGAATTCGGCGCCGCCAATGGCCTTGCGCCACCCCTTGATTCTGCTGGCCAGAACTACCTGGATGTCTGCAACAGCTCGGGTGATGAGGCGGGAGAACTCACTGCCATAGGGATTCAGAAGGTTTTGTCCGGCGAGCTCCAGGCATTCAACATGCAGTATCCCTGTCATTCCCCGGAGGAAAAGCGGTGGTTTGTCGTCCGGGTCGTGCGGCTCAAGACAGCAGGGGACATCCGGCTAATCGTCAGTCATGAAAATATCACTCCGGTTGTCATGGCGCAGGAGGAACTGAAAGCCAAGGAGATGGAACTCTCCCGCCGGGAAAAAATGCTCCAGGACACCAATACCGCCCTGACCGTCCTCCTGGAGCATCGCGAGCAGGACAAGGTGCAGCTGGAGGAAAATGTTCTTGCCAACGTTCAGCAGCTTGTTCGGCCCCACCTGGAAAGGCTGCAGCTGCAGCGGCTGGACGAGCGGAGCCGCAACCTGGTTGCAATCATCGCGTCGCGTCTGGACGAAATAACGTCGCCCTTTCTGAACAGGTTTTCATCCCTGCATGCGGTCCTGACGCCAAGGGAGGTGGAGGTGGCCGTTCTGGTGCGGGATGGGAGGACGAGCAAGGAGATTGCCCGGATTCTGGTTGTCTCTGTCAGCGCGGTCGATTTTCACCGCAAGATGATCAGGAAAAAACTGGGCCTGACCCACGGCGAAACAAACCTGCGCTCCTACCTGCTGTCGCTGCAGTAATCCCGGTGCCGGGTACATTCCCCGGGAACGCTGTCCGGGCCTTGCCGCTGATTCCCCTTATGGGAGGCTGTCCCAGCCTTCTCTCAGGATTTCCCTCTCTCTCTTTATCTTCTGCATGCTGCTGATAATCTCGTCTTCCGAGATAAATCTCTTCGCAATGAGAATATCGATGAGGGCCTGGTTCAGAAGGATTTCGGTCCGTAATGCCTCTTCCGTTGTAATGACAGTCTGGGGTGCCATATGATCAGCCATTTTTCTTCTCCGGGTGCTATTGCCGCCAGCCTTCGGCAGGAGGCGGGCCTGAACTGCCGGCAAATTTAACGAGATACGTTTTCCCGGAGTCTAGCAGCAGGAAAATATCTTCTGCAACCACTATAAAACAGTAGCATAATTACAGGATATTTATAGTATTTTCCTTCGGAGGTCGGACCGGGAGAGCCCGAGTAATCCCGCCTCTGCTGTCTCTGCAACATCAGGGCGAGATGTCCTTCATGGCCTTCTCAGGAAAGCTTTTCCAGGTCTGTTTCCCGGTTCACATTGGCAAGCAGCCTGGCGGAGGCGGCAAGAGCTGGCATTTCCTCTTCAAGGACCCTGCGGACCGCAAGTTTATCCAAGAGATCTTTGAGCCGCCCTTTACTTGCCTGCAGCTGCCCGGCAATCGTGTGGCGTGCATTTTCATGGTAGAGGCCGCAGAGGGGCTCGGGCCCGGTTGCGAGCCAGGGGATGACGGCATCGGCCCCCTTGCCGGCGAGGCCGCACAGAAAGGTGATCAGTTCGGGTGAAAGCGCCGGCATGTCGCACGCCACGGCAAAAATCCAGGGCGTGCGGCAGTGGTGCAGGGCCGCATCGATGCCGGCCAGCGGCCCCTGGTTTTTGTAGCGGTCTGCAATCATTGGCAGGTCCAGAAAGGCGTACGTTGCGGGCGTATTGGTTACCAGGAAACACTCGTCCAATACGGCGGTCAGGGCGTTTATGACATGCTGGATGAGGAACTGCCCCTGCCACTTGACCAGAGCCTTATTCCTGCCGAAACGGGTGCTTTGCCCTCCGGCCAGAACAACCCCTGTTATGTCGCGTAAAGGGGCCATCAGTCGTGCGGCGCAACGATTTTTTCGAGAATGAACGAGACCAGCGGTTCGGTATCGTCCGGCTTGAACCAAACACACGCCGGCCGAATCCGGACGTCGCTTACGACCGCAATAAGGGTTTCGCCCGGATCCTCCAGGGGCGTTTCGTAAAGCGTGCTTCTGAAAACTTCAATCTTGGGAAGTTTTTCCTGCTTATAGCCTTCAAGAAAAACCAGGTCGACATGGTCGAAATAGCTCCGGACAAGGGATTTGACCGGGGTGTCTTTAGTGGTTTTTTGGATAAAGCCGATGCCTGCCGGGGATGAGATGAGAACTGCCCGGGCCCCGGCCTGCATGTGGCGCCAGGTATCCTTGCCGGGCGTATCCATCTCGATGGGCCCGTGATGGTGTTTGATCGTGCCTGTCCGGACCCCGTGCCGCGCCAGGGCCGGGATAAGCTTTTCGATGAGGGTGGTTTTGCCGCAGCCGGGTTTGCCGATAAAGGCCAAAACTGGCGGCATGAAGGATCCCTTAAACGGTCAGGTCGTCCCGCGTCGTTTTACGCGGCCCGCCGTGGCCTGCCGTCCGCCAGTCACGGATCGGAGCGACTTCCAGCATCTGCTCTTTGCGGTCGAGCCGTTCGAGCCGGTCGTGGATCATCTGCCAGATGCAGTCCACCTCGGAGTGAATCTCGCACTTGCCATTCTGCGAGCCGCCGCACGGCCCGTTCATCAGGCTCTTGGCGCAGCGGGCCACCGGGCAGAGACCGCCGGTGAGGTGCAGGACACAGTTGCCGCAGCCGGCACACTGCTCGGTCCAGACCCCCTGATCCTGGGAGCCACCGAAAAAGGTGGTATTGACGCCGGGGTAGACCATGGTAGAGGGGCGGAGGTTGGCGATGAAGTTGACCCCGACACCGCAGGCCATGGAGACGATGGCGTCATAGCCATTTTTCCAGCTGTCGAGGCTGTCGACATACTCCTTGTCGCACTGGCGGACCAGCACTCCTTCCTGGACCGTTATTTTGCGGCCCTCCTTTTTGGCGCCGAGCCGAATGAGCGAGGCCAGCAGTTCCACCTCCCTCTCGCCGCCTGCGGAGCAGACGGTGACACATCCACGGCAGCCAAGAACCAGGATGTTTTCATGGTTTCGCGTCATCTCAACTATTTCCGCAAGAGGCTTGCGCTCGGCGATAATCATGCTGCTTCTCCTTTAAGCGGGCTCGGTCCCAGTTTCGTGATTGTTTTATCCATTTGCTGGGCTGCTGCAATAAACTCAGGGTGAAAACCCCGTTCCATGTGGTACATTGCAATGCGGTCCGGTTCGACGCCCAGTTCCTCCAGGGCCTTTTTGACGGCTGCGACCCTTTTGGCCGCCCTCTGGCTGCCTTTGACATTGTGGCAGCTTTCCGCAGGGCACCCTACGACATAGACGCCGTCCACCTCATCCTCAAAGGCCTGCAGCAGGGTGCTGACCTGCAGTTTTCCCGTGCACGGCACCCGGAACAGGGAGACGTTTTCAGGAAAACCGTCCTGCTTCAGGCCTTCAGGCCCCTCGGCGCAGGTCTGCTGCGAGGTGTAGTGACAACAAAATGCTCTGATTGTAGGTGTGAAATCGCTCATGGTAAACTCCAGCCGGAAAGGGATCTTTAGTTGCTGCCGCAGGCAGCGATCAGGATTTCGTCCTGGGACTGATTCAGCTTGATGGCCTGGGCCGGGCACTCTGCAACGCAGATGCCGCAGGCCTTGCAGTCCCTGATGCCAATGGCGGCAACGCCTTCGGTGTCAATTTGGGGAATTTCCCATGGACAGACGCGGACACAGGTGAGACATGATACACACCTGTCCCGCTCGACCCAGGCAGCTTTGCCCTTGTCAAGGATATCCTGGTCGCTGATATAGCCCTGCTCATATGCCATATCCCAGAGGGCCTGGACGATCTCGGCAAAGCGGACATCCTGCGGGCATACAAAAACGCAACTTTTGCACTGGGAACAGAACCAGAGCAGGTCGGACTTCAGGAGCCGGTCCTTCAGCCCCATGCGGACCATGTGGATGATCTTGCGCGGGTCAAAGTCGGTAATTGCCTGACTGACAGGACAGATGCCACTGCAGGCGCCGCAGGAAAAACAGCGGTTGAGATGCCGGCCGCCCTCCGCTTTTGTTACTTCAGCATTAAAAGCAGGGCTGATTTCCTTGGTCGTCACAGACATAAGAAACCTCTTTTTGTAATTATATATCGTAGTTAGGGCTTGTGCCCCGAATTAATTACACAGTTGTATCAGGTTTGGCGACCTGCCGAAATTACCTAAAAGACTGCTCTTTGTCAATACGGCAGGCGAAAACATATCATAAAAAAATAAGTAGTTCTACCTATAAATTTCCAAAACAATTATTTTTTGTCAGTTATCTTTCAGCAGTTCGGCAAGGATGGCCTCGCCCACCGGAACAAATGCACTTTTTTTTATGTTTATATCCGGCAGCCGGTGCAGGCGGCCGAATACCCTCGTCCGCCCTGTTGTCTCGATGGTGCGGAGGTTGTCTTCCACCAGCCGATCGTCCTCCTGTTCCTGCTGATCGGAAAAAACCACGCCGAGAACGGGAATGTTCCTTGAGCGCAGGGCCTCGAGGGTAAGCAGGGTGTGGTTCAGGGTCCCGAGGCCGCTTCTGGCCACGACAAGGGTGCGGGGCTTGACCCGGGCCAGCAGGTCGGCGAGGAGCAGGTCCCGCCGCAGGGGAACCAGGATGCCCCCGACTCCTTCAACGATAAGCCATTCGTGTCTCGCCGCCATTATGCGGTGCTGCTGCAGGATGAATTCCGGCTCCACCTCTGCGCCTTCCATTGCAGCGGCGAGGTGTGGCGAGGCAGGATGCTTGAAGCAGTAAGGGACGTGCTCCCGGATGCTGGAGGGTGATATTGCCCGCGAGACGGCGGCGCGGCAGACGGCAAGGTCTTCCGGTAAACCACCGCTGACGCCGGTGGCAACCCACTTCTGGTAGGCCGCGTCTCTTCCCCGGGAAGTCAGAAACTCTAGAAGACGGGCGCAGACATAGGTTTTGCCGACCGAAGTGTCGGTTCCTGTCACAAAGAGTGTGTTACTGCCCGATTTTTTCATACTTTGCTGTTCTGCTGAAGAAACGGGGGCTGTCGAGCCGGGCGCTGCAAAATTCGCCGCAGCCTGCCGGATTGCCGGGCCGGGCCCTGGTTTGCACGTCCCCGGCCGGTTTGCCGGCGTGGAGCGCCTGGTGCGACTATAGCCTATTTAGCCGCTGAATAAAAGCGGAGCAATGTATCGTT
>JAFDCC010000110.1 GCA_019312985.1 Deltaproteobacteria bacterium | reverse complement strand
TGATCGCCGTCCGGGCATTCAGGACCAGCAGTTTTGACGTCACGGGGAACCAGCAGAAGAGCAACAGGATCTTCCTTGTCGGCGCCAGCTTTGTTATCCTCGGCTGCAGCAGTATAATCCACGCCATAATTCATGCGACGCACTCGGAACTGAACCTCCTCTACCAGACACTTGTGGGGTACAGCCTCGGTCTTTTTACCCTTATCATAGCCATTTCGGCAGAAAATCCGCGCAATAAAATAGCCATTCCCCTGCTCTATATCCCCCTTTTGTTCCTGCTGCACCCCGTGGTCTATGAAAAATTTCCCTTTTTCGGGGAATTCAGGCCGCTTGTCTGGATTTTGATCGCCTACCTCTCCGGTATTGTCTGCATGCTCTATATCGGCACATTCTACCGCAGGAGAAGCAGGCAGTTCCTCTTTTCTGCCCTGGGCCATCTCATTATCTGCATCGGGGCGATCTTCCTCTTCTTCCCGGCGCAGATCGGCTCAACCGTCTGGCTGCACGGCCATATCATGAGGCCGGTTGGTTTTATCATCCTGTTTTTCAGCATGAGCCGGGCAGAATTATTGAAAATGGAGGGGTCCATTCTCTACAGGGCCCTGGCGGCTTTTTCCATTCTTGCTGCAATTCCATTGCTTTTCTTTGGCACCTTTGTGTTTTACGACAATATTGCACCGGTCACCATCATCGGTCGCCGCTTTATAATTTTTCTGCTTCTTCTCATCACTCTCATTTCCGGTCTGCTCTTCGGGCTCGGCATGATTATCAGGCTGATCCGCCCGATCCTGCAACTGAAGCGCTCTGTGGACGGGATGGTCGGGGACGGAATGGTCAAGCGCATTCCGAGCAGCAGCAATGACGAGATAGGAGAACTTTCGGATGCCTTCAACAAGATGCTGAACCGGCTGGACAGTGCCATCGAGGAACAGGAGAGAATGTGTCGCCTGGCGGCAACCGGTGAGCTTGCCGCCACCCTGGCCCACGAGATAAAAAACCCGCTTAATGCAATCGGCGGCGCTGCAGCGTATATCGGCAAAAACACCAAGGGCAGCCTGGCCAAGGAGTTTGTCTCGATCATTATCAGCGAGGTTTCCCGCATCAATAAGCTGACCACGACGCTGCTGAGCTTCTCCAAAACCGCGCCGCCGGTTCCGGAACCGAACGACCTGAACAAACTGGTACAAGATTCCCTCTCTCTGCTGAGCAGGGAATCCCCTGATCTACAGGCCAGCGTCAAAACAGAGCTGGCAGAAAACCTGCCGCTGGCAGACTTTGACTTCAACCAGATAAAGCAGGTCCTCATCAACCTGTTGATTAATGCCCAGGATGCTGTCGCAAAAAACGGGGAGATCACGGTAAAAACCTGGCAGCAGGGCAAAAGGGTCTATCTCGCGGTAATTGATAACGGCTGCGGCATTTCACCGGAGATCATCCATAATATCTTTAACCCGTTTTTTACCACCAAAACCCGGGGAACCGGACTCGGCCTGGCCGTGTCAAAAAGAATCGCAAAGGAACACGGCGGCGACCTGACAGTCAAGAGTACACCGGGCGAGGGAAGCACCTTCACCCTGGAACTGTAAGAGCGGAGGCACCCTATGGCACAGACGATCCTGATAGTTGATGACGAGATAAACACCCTCAAGGTATTGGCAGCTGCCCTGCAAAACCGCACTACCCGCGTGGAGACAGCACAGTCCGGTGAAGAGGCGCTGGGCCTTCTTCAAAAGAAAAAATACAGCCTCGTTGTTTCAGACTTCAAAATGGGAGGCATGAGCGGTGAAGACCTCCTCGAAAAAACCAGGGTTATCTCGCCGGAGCTACCCTTTATCCTGCTCACCGCCCACGGCACGATTGAGCTGGCCGTCAATGCCATGCGCAAGGGCGCCTATACCTACCTGACAAAACCGGTGAATATCAGTCTTCTGGAAGCAATAGTGTACGATATCCTGAAAAATGGCTCGACAAAGGTCGTTGAGGCTGATGCCTGCATGTTCCAATACTTTAACATAATCGGCAAGACCCCTGCCATGCAGGACGTTTTCTCGCTCATCAAGCGGGTCAGCAGAACGGATGCCAACATCTTGATCCTCGGCGAGTCGGGCACCGGCAAGGAGCTCGTTGCCAGGGCCATCCATTATACCTCGCTGCGGAACGACAAGCCTTTCATCCCGATCGACTGCACCACCATTCCGGCCGAGCTCATGGAAAGTGAGTTGTTCGGGTATGAAAAGGGCGCTTTCACCTGTGCGGACGAGAGAAAACTGGGCCTGATCGAAATGGCCCAGGGCGGCACGACCTTTTTTGACGAGATCGGTGACCTGGATTTTGCCCTGCAGAAAAAACTGCTCCGTTTTCTGCAGGAAAAAGAAATACGCCGCATTGCAGGCAAAGGCAAGATCAAGGTCGATGTCAGGGTCCTCTCTGCAACAAACAGGGACATAGAGGCTTCACTGCAGAATGAGGAGTTCCGCTCGGATCTCTTTTACCGGCTCAATGTTATCACCATTCGCATCCCCCCCCTGCGGGAACGTCTGGATGATGTCCCCCTGCTGGCAAATCACTACCTGGAGCATTTCCGGGAAAAAAACAAAAAGAATATCCGGGAAATTGACCCGGAGGCCATGGCTATTCTTATGAATTACGATTGGCCGGGCAACGTGCGCGAGCTGGAAAATGTCTTGGAACGGGCTGTTATTCTCTGCCAGTCCGACGCAATAAACATTGAAAGCCTGCCGAGAAGAATGCAGGCACTAAACCAGGAAGAACAGTTTGTTGTGAAGGAATTCAACCTGCCCGAAATAGAGAGAAGGACCATTGCCAGGGCTCTCGACAAAACCTCGTGGAACCAGTCTGAAGCTGCCCGGCTCCTGGGCATCAGCCGCAAGCAGCTGCGGACAAAAATGAAAAACCTGAAACTGTTTCCCCTTTCTCCCAAAAACAAACCAGCGAAAACCAGGTAAATTCCATCAAGCTTTAGTGCCACGTTTGCGGCTGCACCATTTTGTCTCTTTCTCTTTCCCACCCAGAATATCCTTGACACGGTAAATTATGTTATGGCCTAATATTAAAGGGCGATGTGTTTCATAAATCAGGTAAGGAGGGGTGGGATGAAGGCGTTATTTCTATGCTGCACACTTGTATTGCATCTTGTCTTAGCAGGAAATTCAACCGCGGTAAATTATACTAAAGTCCATAAAGGCGACAATCAAAAGCCTGTCGCATCTGCCATCGATCCTGACATAGTAGATGAAAAGGCAAGCCCGGAAACCATCGATTCATTACTGCAGAAACTTGATGACCCGGATCCCTTTGTCAGGGTTGCGGCCGTCCAGGCTCTCGGAGAAATAAGGCAGGACAGGTCCCTTTTTTCTCTGTGCGGCTGCCTCACAGACGAAAATCTCTATGTCCGGGGTTATGCAGCTGAAGCTCTCGGCAAGATCGGCCATCTCGATACCGGCTACGCGCTGGAGCAGTTGTCTGCAGCCCTGGATGACCCATCACCCTATGTCAGGTCAATGATGGCCCTGGCCCTTGGTGAACTGCAGGACAAAAGGGCCATAAATACAGTCAGGAAGCTGCTGCAGGACGAGGATGAAACCGTGAGGAAAATGGCGGCCTGGGCTTTAAATAAAATTGAGGGTTCTCGGTAACTCTTTTAAGGCAGCCGGTTTCCCCTGTAATTGACAGCCTGCCCATCGAATAACAAACGGTCGCAGCGGCTTTTCGCACTGTGCAGTATCAAAATTTGCAGCGGTTGTGCCCGTGCTGACATGCATCCCGGTATCCTACGCCTGACAACCTGCAGAGCAAGGCAGCGCGTCTGAAAAAAAGGCCGCAATTGAAAATTGAAGTGTGCGGCATGGCGGCTGCAAAGGACCGCACAGCCCTGGTCGGGCAGGTGGCGGCGGCCCGGGAAAAAGAGGCCGGGAAAAACGGCCGAAAAGGAGGGGCGGCCGCAGAGGAGATCGTTATTTCCGATGAGAGGCTGCACGAGCTGGCCGCAGAAAGGGCAAAGCTTGCCAAGGAGGCGATGATAACAAAACACGCCATTGCCCATGAACGCATTTTTCTCTGCCACCCCGAGATTGATGCGGATCCCGCCGGGGAGCCCCGCGTGGCGCTGCGCCTTGATTAGCCGTCCCGGGAGAGGCCCGGTCCGGCCCGGGCTAACTTTCTGTATCGGCAAGCCAGAAGGCTTTATCCAGGCTTATATTTTTAAAAAGTGACTCGTCAACCCAGTATACTTCTTTGCTGCCGGCAAGTCTTACATAGGCAGGTTTCGTCAGGGCCGGTGCCCCGATAAGGATGGTGAACGAACTCCTGTCTTTAAAGGTGAGCACCACCTTGCGGGTGAAGTTGTCGTCTCCCACCTTAAAATCTCCATACCTGTCGCTTGCAAGAGCGACCCGACCTCCGGGTGTGATGCTCACCAGCTTTTCAGCCAGGGCAGTCACCCTGGGTTCATCAGACGGCCTGTTGTCACTGCCAACGACCCAGACACAGTCGACCCTTTTAAAGTCCAGGGTGGTCTCAGCACCTGTAATGCTGACCTGTTTAAGATCCCAGCCGTGCAGGTCCGGGAAAAGCGGTTGCAGGGCAGCCTCCGGTTCAGTCGTCGATGAACAGCCGCCAAGCAGGATAATTAAGAAAAAAACCAGGGCGGCAGATTTCATTTTCGGGTGTTTCATTTGACAAAGGCCCTTACTCATTAATGTATTTGGTCAACATGGCAATGACCTCGGGGGAATCCCACTCTGCCGGGCCGATGAATTTTTCCCGGATAACCCCCTGCTTGTCGATGATAAAGGTTTCCGGCAGGCCGGTGAGGCCGTAGCGTTCCCCGATTATATTCTGCTCATCATCAAGGATCGGTATGGTAATACCGAGCTTCGTCACAAAGTTTTTCACTATTGCCGGCCTGTCCTTGTTGTACAGGGCGATCATTTTAAATCTATCTTTCGGTAGTTTTGCATAAAGCCTCTGCATGGAAGGCATCTCTTCGCGACATGGCTCACACCAGGTTGCCCAGAAGTTAAGAAATACAACCTGTCCCTTATGCTTCGACAGGGACCAGACATTGCCCTGCATGTCGAGCGTATCAAAGCCGGGGGCCGGCTTGCCGACACCGGCGACCGGCGACTCCCCGCATCCGGCAACCATCAAGGCGAAACAGCCGGCCACGATTAACATTGTCACCTTTTTCATGCTTCCTCTCTCCTCCCAAAAGTCCCTTGTGCAGGTATTGTCACTTATCCTGGATAATTTGCGTCCAGTTCGGATTGAATCAGCTGCAGCAGCTGTTTTGAACCAAACGTCTGCAGCGGTTTGCCATTGACGAAAAACCCGGGAGTTTTGCGGACGTTCAGCGTTTTGGCATCGGCCATGTCCTGGTCGATGATTTTTACGATTGCCGGGTCATTCATGTCCTTACGAATCTGCGCAACATCGACCCCCGCCTTGGGAAGAAACTGCCAGATGTTTTGCGGCTGGGGATTATTGTGGCTCGCCCAGGAGGGCTGCGATTTATACATGACATTCAGGGTTTCCCAGTATTTTCCCTGTTTTTTGGCAGCCTCCAGAATTTTGACAAAATAATCGGCGCCGTCATGAAACGGTGCATACCGCAGGACAAGTTTAATTTTGCCGGGATTGTTGATTATTATCTGCTTCACAAAAGGGGAAAAGGCGGCACAGGTTTCACATGCCGGGTCCATGAATTCCACCAGGTATACCTTGGCATCATGGCTGCCGAGGGTCTGGGAATGCTCCCTGACAAAGAGCTCTGCGTTTTCCTGGGCCATGAAGCCTATTTTTTCGGCCTGTCTTCCCTTGTAGTAGGAACTGCCAAACACAAATGCAACGATCAGCACAAGAACTGACGCGCCAAATATTATATGTGTTCTCATTTTATCCGTCTCCTCGTCAGGATGGTTAAAAGGATTATTATAACTGTAAATGACAGCAAAGAAAGCATCGGTATTGACAAAAAGCCGAAAAGATCGATGTACTCTTCTGTGCATGAAACTCCCTTGCTGCAGGGCTGCATGCCCTCCGGTATGATGCCGGCGTACAACAGGTTGTGGTATGCAGCGGTCAGCCAGCCGGTTATTGCCAGGGGCAGAGCATATTTCACCACCCCCCTGTCAAACGGAAATAGCCCTACTGCGAGGATTATGACCAGGGGGAACAGAAAGATTCTCTGGTACCAGCACAAAACACAGGGGGCAAAATCCATGACATAGCTGAAAAACAGGCTGCCCGTGGCTGAGGCACTGGCAACGAGCCAGCAGCAAAAAAGAATGTTCCACCCCCGGCCCTTTTGCTTCACTTGATCCATATCTGTTTTTCTCCAAAGGTACGCACTTTATCCTCTTTATTTTCTCCCGCCAAGATCAGCCCCCGGGAATCCGCTTGGTGACGGCTGGTTTTTCAAGGCAGCTATTTCCTGGCGCGCTGCCTCGGTAAGTTGCGGCTCGGGGTTCATGCTCAGGATCTGCTCAAAGGTCTCGACCGCCTTGTCGGTATCCCCCTTAATGCGGTGGATCACGCCAATGTGATACAGACTGTGGATGTGGCTAGGATCGACATCCATAACCGTTTTGAATTTCTCCAGGGCCGCATCATAATTGCCTGTACTCATGGAGAGAATTCCCAGGTCGTTGAGGACATGGATATTGACGGGGTCGACCTCTTCCGCCCTGTTGAATATAGATATAGCCTCCTGATACCGGTTGCCGTCGAAGTATATATCGCCGAGTTCAATCAGGGCGTTGATATTGTCGGGATTGACCGCCAGTTCCTGTTTCAGGACCTCTATCCGGCTTTCACCCGGCAGCCCATTCTGAGCGGCCTGGCCGGCCGTCTGCGGTCCCGGGTAGCCGGGTGGACCGGAGGGGGTGTTAAAGGCGCTGTAAAATATACCCCCTAGAAAACCGACTGACAGAGCAACGGCGGTAATGAATACAGCGATTTCTTTCTTTATTAAATCTGTCTCTGTTTTTTTCATGTCGCACTCCTGCTCAATTAAACGCTCAGCCGCTTTGCTCAGGTGAAGATAGGTTTGCCCGGTTGGTTATGCTGCGAAATGCGCCCCCGGACAGGCCGGCGCCATGCCTTATGTCCGGGCATGTACAGCTGATATTGTCAGAAAACGGCAACCCCCCGGAAAGTAAGCGGCGCTGTCAAATCAAAAGAACGACTGTCCGGTGGGCATCGAGGCGAGATGCGGGGAACTGGCGTTGGGTAAACCGGGAAGCGGTTTGCTGTCCTGCGGCCTGGTAATGCAATCCTGTCAGCTTGCCGGGCAATGTGTAAGAGACAAGGGTTTTGGCAACGGCCGACAGGACGGTTTTGGAAGGCCGGTTTAATTTATGCGGGTTCGACAGGGCTATATCGGTACAATCGTTGTTTTCTTTTTCCGCCTGCGCCAGGCAATACTCACCGGAAGGAAGGAGTTTTCCCGCTTCAGGCGGGTGACAGGCAGCCAGAATGGGATTCCGGCTCACCATGTGGTTTCCGGTCCCATCCAGGCACAGGGCAAAAGCAGAACCGCCTGCCGGAAAAGAGGTCAGAAAAAATCCAATCAGCAGCAGGCAGAGCGAGCGGTTGCGCAATTTGTTGTAAAATATTTTCAGCATAACTTTGCTACATCCCGGGGGCTGTATGTTTCCAGTTCAAATAATAAGTAGTCGGCACTGAAAAGCAACCCGGGGGCGTCAGATTTCATCCTGCCGCCCCAGTGTGACCGGCATCTTCAGACTGAAGTGTTTTACAGGAAGGTTGCCGGGCTTCGGGTGAGTCAATGATATTGACCGATATTGCTACTGGGATGGCACGCGGAAACAGATGTCGCCTTGATGGGGAAGGTGATCGTCACTTCGTCCTCGCAGGTGCGAAGACCCCTTGTCCTGTCCCGCACCATGCACGGAACCTGCAGGACACTGGCCCCTCAAGCCGGGCTTATGAAAACATTCCCTCTTGTCTTCTACTTTAGCTCGGTGGCAAATCCTTTTTTGACCCATCCTTTCCATCCGCCCTTCAGGGCAGAAACATCCTTATATCCCAAATCGATAAGTTTCCCCGCCACCCTGGCGCTGGTACCCTCGCTTGGTCAGGCGCAGTAGAGAACAATTTTTTCATCCATGGCATAATCTTTTGCCCAGGAATCAACATCCATGGGATCAACCCGCACTGCGCCGACTATTTTTCTGTCGCTTTTATTCCAGTCTTTTTCGGTCCGCACGTCCAGAATAACCAGGCTGGGACTGTCAAGTATGGCATTTAACTGTTTTGTGCTGATTCGCGGCGCATCCTTTCCATATGCCGGCATGGCAATTGTAATAAAAAACAGACACACCAAGCCCAGTAAGACTTTCCACCTCATCATAGCGTTACCTCCTGGCAGTTTCGGGTTATTTGTTTGTCTGGTTCTGTGGCAATGGCAACATTTCATCCATGGGTATACTCTAAAGAGCAAATCAGTATCCGGCAAGCGGAAGTAACACATTCGGACCCCGGGGCAGGAACAGAAATTTTTGAGACTGAAAATCATGGCTTCGGGCCGCCAGCTTCTCGGGCAACCGGTTAAGGCAGCCCTCAGGAGCTTTTCCGGAACAGGATAAGCCCGAACCAGCCTTTGTCGTCTGTATAGCTTTTTACGGGTTCAAACCCGTAGGAGCCGATGGAGTCTTGCACTGCCGGCAGGTGGAATTTCCTGCTGATCTCGATCCGCAGCCGCTCTTTCGCTGCGACGGGAAATGTCTGCTGCAGGGAACCTATGTGGATTTTCTGTGCCCTGGTAAATTCCACAAAGATCTCCACCCGGCTTTTTTCCGGGTTGAAGAAGGCAACGTGCCGGATGTGGTCAAGATCAAGGGAGGTGCCGAGTTCACGGTTCATCCTGGCAAAGTAGTTTTTGGTAAACGCCGCGGTTACGCCGGCCGCATCGTTGTATGCCGCCTCCAATAATGCAATCTCCTTGACAAGATCGACCCCGAGGAGCAGGTAGTCACCGGTCTGCATCTGGTCGGCGATATCTCGCCAGAAGGCATGTTCCTCTTCCTCGCTGAAATTTCCGAGGG
>JAFDCC010000109.1 GCA_019312985.1 Deltaproteobacteria bacterium | reverse complement strand
TCTCAACCAGGAGATGATCGATTCCTCCTACAAAGACAGGCTCAACGCCGGCGTAGTCATCTGCGGCGGCACCGCCCTGCTTGAGCATATTGTCGACCTCGCGGAGCAGATCTTTGACCTGCCGGTTCGCATCGGCTACCCGCGCGATCTGAAGGCGGCACCCGAAAGGATCAATACGCCGCAGCACGCCACGGGCGTCGGCCTTGTTGTCTATGCAAGCCGCAACGCCTCCGGGAAGAAGTGGCGCGTCCCCGGGAAAAAGGCGATCGGCGGGGTGGTCGGCACGATTAAGGGGTGGTTCAGCAGCAACATGTAGCCTGGAACGGAAACTGGAATAACGCTATTGCCATAATAAACAGGAAACTCTGCCATTGGCAGAACAGAAAGCGAGAACAAAGGGGGAAAGGACATGGAATTTCGGATGGCGGAAGAGACATTGGCCAGAATCAAGGTTATCGGCATCGGCGGCGGTGGCGGCAACGCGGTCAACACCATGGTGGCAAACAACCTGCAGGGGATAGAGTTTATTGCCGCCAACACGGACATGCAGGCCCTGGAGAACTCCAGGGCGGACGTGTGCCTGCAGCTGGGGCCCGGGATAACCAAGGGTCTCGGGGCCGGGGCAGACCCGGAACGGGGCAAGGAGGCGGCCTTTGAAAGCCTGGAAGAGATCAGGGGAGTGCTGAAGGGCTCTGACATGGTCTTTATTACCGCCGGACTCGGCGGGGGCACCGGTACGGGCGGTGCGCCGGTGATTGCCAAGCTGAGCAAAGAACTGGGAGCTCTTACCGTTGCCGTTGTCACCAAGCCCTTCTTTTTCGAGGCAAAGACTAGGATGAAAAAGGCCGAGGAGGGGTGGAAGGAACTCAAAAAACACGTCGACACAATCATTACCATCCCCAATGACCGCCTCCTCACCATCATGCAGAAGAACAGCAAGCTCATGGACATGATGAAAAAGGCCGATGAGGTGCTGCTGCAGGCAGTCAAGGGCATTACCGACCTGATTAATCTCCCCGGCCACATGAATGTCGATTTCGCCGACCTCAAGGCGGTCATGCAGGAAGTAGGACCGGCACTTATGGGGGCAGGGGTCGCCGTCGGCGAGAACCGTGCCGTAGAGGCGGCAAAACGGGCCATCGACAACCCGCTCCTGCAGGATGTCGGAATCGACGGCGCCAAGGGTGTCCTGATAAACATTTCAGCCTCGGAGGAAACTCTGACCATGAGCGAGTTCATGGAGGCGTCGAACCTGATATCGGAAAAGGCCCATGATGAGGCGAATATCATCGTCGGCGCCCTGTTTGACGCGAGCCTCAAGGATGAAATGCGGGTCACCGTTATTGCCACCGGGGTCAATGGACTCGACGAGACCGAAACCATAAAGCGTCCCATCCAGACTGTTTCGTCGGCGGAACCGGTCAAGGCCGAAGTCAAGGAGGCCGGCATCGCCCCCGCTGTCGCAGGCGGGTATAATGCCAACCGGCCCAGTAAACCGGTGACCCGGCGCAACCCGGGGCTGGTTCGGAAACAGACCCTGCCATTTGACAAGAGGCCGCTGAACGAGGTGGAACTGGAAACCCCGACATATCTGCGCCAGGCCGCTGATTAGCAGGACGGCCGCAGCCGTGGTTCGAGATTATATTGTTTTCTCCCCCAAAATGATTACTATGCTCGTACCAGGCTGCCGGGCTTACCATTTAAACCGGCAGTCCCCCTCTGCCGGGAAATGGCTCAGAGAAACGCGGGAGTTTCAGCAGGCGGCAGGCCGGGAGACGCAACAGTTTTTTTTCAACATTTCATTGGCAAGGGAAGAGAGTTTTTCCGGCAGGGCAGCTTGGATACATTATGGGGCGAAATGCACGATCACGATTGCCAGGAAACATAGCCGGCAATAGAGTACAGCAGTTCCATGAAACGGGCAGCATCAGGAAAAAATGGAAAAACAGGGTGCCGGTCGCGCTCATCTATCCCAACAGGTATGGACTCGGCATGTCCAACCTCGGATTCCAGCTTGTCTACCACCTCCTGAACCAGAATGACTCCGTCGTAGCAGAGCGGGTCTTTTTCCCCGAAAAAGAAGCACAGCCCTTATCCCGGGAGTCCGGCAGGCCACTGGCCGACTTTCCCCTGCTTTTCTTTTCCGTCAGCTTCGAGCATGACTACCAGCACCTGGTCATGATGCTGAAAATGGCAGGCATCGCACCCCTCGCTTCGGAGAGGGCTGAAAAAAGCGGCAAGATAGCTGCCCTGGCGGCAAAGGGCCAGCCCCTTGTTGTTGCCGGCGGCGTTGCCACCTTCATGAACCCCGAGCCCCTGGCTCCCTTTGTTGATCTTTTTATCGTCGGTGAGGCCGAACCGGTTCTCGGACCGGTCATGGAAAGGATCCTGGCGTCCATCGGTGCCGAGGACAGGGAGGAATTGCTGGCAGCGCTGGGAGCCACTATCCCCGGCTGTTACCCCCCTGCTCTCTACCAGGTGACATACGATGCGGATGGCACCCTTCTGGAAAACAAACCGCGGGCTCAATATGATGGATTGCCCGACCGGATCAGCAAGGTGCAGATCGACTCACCCGGTTCTGCCGCCCCCCACTCGAAGATCCTTTCTTCCGGGGCGGAATTTTCCGATCTCTTCATGGTTGAGTTGGGAAGGGGTTGCAGCCGCGGCTGCCGGTTCTGTGCCGCCGGCTTCATCTACCGTCCCCCCCGGCTCTGGAGCGCCGAAACAATCATCAACGCCATTGACGCCCGGCCTGAAGCGACCTCGCGGGTCGGTCTTCTCGGTATGGAAATGGCCCGGCCAAAAGATATTGCCGCCATCGCGGATTATCTTTCGAGACAGGCCTGTTCTCTGTCCTTTTCCTCCCTGCGGGCCGACATCATCAATTCACCGCTTCTGAAGCTGCTGGGAAGCAGCGGGCTGAAAAGTGCGGCCGTTGCCCCGGATGGTGCCTCGGAACGCTTGCGCCTCGTCATCAACAAAGGTATAACAGAACCAGATGTCCTCACTGCAGTTGAACTGCTTGCCGAACAGGGCATCGGCAACATCAAGCTCTATTTCATGATCGGCTTGCCGACCGAATCCCGGGCCGATCTCGAGGAAATGGTAACGCTGGTGTT
>JAFDCC010000108.1 GCA_019312985.1 Deltaproteobacteria bacterium | reverse complement strand
GTTTCTGAGCAGTATTCATTCGGCCCCTGAAACGCAAGCCCTGGCAGAACAGCCGAAGAAAAAAACCTTGATGAATAGTGTCGATGCAGCGGGAATTGCCCCCGGAGGATTTTCCTGCCGGAAGACATCCGCAAAAAAGCCTGCTAAACCTCGGGAGAAGGGGATTGGCGCCGCAGTTCTTCCCATGCCGAGCAGGCGGGCTCATGGCCCAGTTCACAGGAGAGCTTCAGGTCCCGGACCATGTTTTCCCGGTCATCTTTAGCCTGCCAGACCTGGGCCCGCCAGTAATAGAGGGAGGCAGACAGAACGTCGATACGGAGGCCCCGGTTGAAATCATCCATGGCTTTGTCAAGCTGGTTGAGCCCGGTGTAGGCCCGGCCCCTGCCGCAGTAGCTTGCCGTGTCAGCCGGTGAAAGGCTGATAGCCCTGGAGAGAGCTTCAACCGCCTTTTCGTATGCCCCATTTTCCAGGTCTGCCTCGCCCCGCTGCCTGAGTTCGACAATTTCCTCCCTGCTGCCGTCGTTCGGTGCATCAGGATCTATCTCGTCAAAGACATGGCCGGAGAGGTTGAGAGGTGATTCGTTAAAATCATTTCGCAGGGCCTGGTCAAAGTCCTCCTGGGCCTCCGCTGCCATATTTTTTTCAGTATAGGCCCGGCCCCTGTTGATGTAAGCGTTGCTGTCCAGGGGGTTGAGGATGAGAGCGGCGGTAAAGTCCCTGATTGCCTCGTCAAGGACATTGTTCTGCAGGTAGATCTCACCACGCCTGTTATAGATCATCGGGTCCCGCCTTTCGTGCCTCAGGGCCCTGTTGAAATCCTGCAGCGCATCATTGGCCCGGCCCAACTCGGCGAAGGCGGCGCCCCTGTTGACCAGGGCGTCAACATATTCAGGGTTAATCTCGATGGCTTGGGAGAATTTCTCCACTGCCGCCGCAAAACGGTTTTTGCCGAAAAGGGTTTTGCCCTCAAGGTTGAAGGTTTCAGCCCGGCGCAGGCCGGCCATCGTTTCGTGCAGGCCGGAAATCGACGCGGGAAACTCATCCAGGTTGATACTGCTTTCATCGACGGCAGCCCCTTGTGCATCGGCAAATTGGATCCACTCCGTATCCCAATCCTCCGGTTCGCCTTCTTCGAACTTCTGAAAGGTATCATCGGCGTATTCTTCCAGCAGGCTTTCGCCGAAGGGGGTGGGAGGGGCAAGTCTGTCTTCGGGAATTAACGGGCCGTCGCCGGGAGCCGGCTGGGATTCAGGGACAGCCGTGCTCTTCTGCCCGGTTTCTTCGAGAGTGTTCCTGACTGCGGTGCGCGCTGCGGCCGCGCCTGCCGCAGCGGATTCTTCCCCATCCGGCAGGAGGCCCGAGCAGTTGATGCGCAGGGCTGCATTGCAGCCGGGGCACTTGACAGTCACGCTCCTGTTGCCGATCCGGTCCGGGTCATAGTGCAGTTTTGCCTGGCAGTGCCGGCAAAGGACCTTCTTTTTTACTGTCATTGTTTTTGCTATTATTTTATTATTTGCCGGTGAAAAGTTCCTGCTTACCAGTACATGTCTTTGCAGGCCAGCTCAACAAAAAAATAGCAAATTGGGCAATATTACCGGTTTTTCCCTGGTTCCCGTCTTTGGCCCGGAGACCGGCGCATCCTGTTTTTCCGCTGTAGGGGGTTGCTGCAACTGCTGGTGGGGAACAGCCTGGATTTTTACGTTTTCTGCAGGGGGAGAGTATGAGGATTTTTCTGCATGGCCTGGAAAGCAGCAGCAGGGGGGCAAAGGCCTCCTTCCTGCGAGATGTCTACCCGGACATTGTGGTTCCTGATTTCCGGGGCAGCCTTGCGGCGCGCATGGCCTCCCTGCAGGACATCCTTGCCGGGCAAAGGAGTATTTCCCTGATCGGTTCCAGTTTCGGCGGCCTGATGGCGACCATCTATGCCATGGCGAACCCTGATACCGTCGAGAGAATGGTGCTGCTTGCCCCGGCCCTGAATTTCCCTGAATTTTCCAGCTATTCGAGGCGGCGGCTGGTTATTCCGGTCTGGATGATTATCGGCCGCGACGACACCGTAACACCAGCTGGCATCGTTTTGCCCCTGGCCGAAAAAATATTTGCGGACCTCCGCTATACCGAAGCGGCGGATGACCACATGCTGGCAAAGAGCTTTCGGCAGCTTGACTGGCAATCCATGCTCGGGTCGGGGCCCCGGGGTGAGGTAGGCCATGGTTTGTAAACACGAGGCTTACAGTTCTGCTGCAGGATGCTGCGGCAATAATTACTGAAGAACAGGAGAGGCGCAGGATGCGTGAAAATATTTATGTCGGGACGACGAGGCGTGAAGAGCTTGTTGATATAACAGCCGAGGTCCAGGGAGCGGTGGCGCGCTCCGGTGTGCAGAACGGTGTGGCCGTCCTCTACGTCCAGGGCGCTACGGCGGCCCTCATGGTCCAGGAGAACTGGGATGACAGCGTCCAGACCGACGTGGTGAACCTGCTCCGTACCCTCATCCCCCGGGGGGCCTGGCTCCATGACCGGCAGGACGGAAACGGTGACTCGCACCTGAAGGCCGGCCTTGTCGGGCCTTCCGAGTCCATCCCGGTTATAGAGGCACGGCTCGGTCTTTCCCGCTGGCAGAATATATTTCTCTGCGAGTTTGACGGCCCCCGGGAAGAACGGGTCGTCGTATTCACTGTCCTGGCCGATGCATAACAAAGGCAGGCCGGAGGAGAGAACACGGTTTCCTGGCCGGGAAACAGCCAAACCTCGATAAGCTGGATAAAAAACGCGGGCCGGAGGTCCGGAGACCAACGACCCGCATTCGAGGGGAAGCCGTAGAATATGGTAC
>JAFDCC010000107.1 GCA_019312985.1 Deltaproteobacteria bacterium | reverse complement strand
CGGACCTTCTGCAGGGCCCCCTTGTAAAGGGTCTCGATGATCAGAGAGCTTTTGCCGGAGCCTGAGACACCGGTGACGCAGGTCATGACGCCTAGGGGAATGGCAACGTTGACCTCCTTGAGGTTGTTGGCAATGGCCTTGTTTATCCGGATTGCGCCGCCTTTACCCCTTTTCGTTTTCCGCCGTTGTGGCGGAACCGGGATGCTCAGCCGGTTGGAGAGGTACTTGCCGGTGAGCGAATTTTTGTCCTGCAGCAGGCCGGCAACAGGGCCGCTGTAGACGATTTCGCCGCCGTGGACCCCTGCCCCTGGTCCCAGGTCGAGGACATGGTCGGCGGCCAGAATAGTTTCCGCATCGTGCTCGACCACGACCACGGTATTGCCGAGGTCGCGGAGGCTTGCCAGGGTGTTTATCAGCCGCTGGTTGTCGCGCTGGTGCAGGCCGATGCTCGGTTCGTCAAGAATGTAGATGACCCCGGCCAGGCGGGAGCCGATCTGGGAGGCAAGGCGGATCCGCTGGGCCTCGCCCCCGGACAGCGTCCCTGCCTGGCGGGCCAGGGAAAGGTAGCCCAGGCCGACGTCCTTGAGGAATGAGAGACGGTCAAGGATCTCCCGGATCACCGGCTCGCCTATTTTTTTCTCCCGGCTGGAAAAGGATATAGCCGGAAGTTCCTGGAGCAGCCGGTCTATGCTCATCAGGGTCAGGTCGTAAATGTTCCAGGGACCGGTGCGGACAGCGAGAGCCTCTGGCTTCAGGCGGGCCCCGTGACACGAAGGGCAGGGCTGCTCATTCATGAACTCGGCCAGCTCTTCCCGCACCATGGACGATGTAGTCTCCTGGTACCGCCGGGCCATTTGGGGCAGGATGCCTTCAAAGGCGGTCTGGGCCGTCAACCGCCGTCTCTCCTTCCGGTAACGAAACATGATCTCTTCCCTGCCGGTGCCGTAGAGAACGACTTCCCGGGCCCGGGCCGGCAGTTTCCCAAAGGGGGTATCGACGCTGAACTTGTAATGATCGGCCAGGGCCGTGATCATCTGGCCGATATAGCTGTCAAGGGACCGGTAGCCCCAGGGTGCCAGGGCCCCCTGCCGCAGGCTGCGGCCCTCGTCGGGAACGACGAGCTGCGGATCGAAGAACTGCTTGACCCCGAGCCCGCTGCATTCAGGGCAGGCGCCGCGGGGGTTGTTAAAGGAGAAGAGCTGGGTGGTGAGATCGGGCAGGCTCCGGCCGCACTCGATGCAGGCCGCCTTCTCGCTGAAAAGGGTTTCCTGCTTTTCCGCCGGGAAGTAAGCCAGCAGGAGACCGCCGGAAAGCTTCACCGCGGTTGTGATAGAGTCGGCGATCCGCTGCTCGGCCGACGGCTTAATGACGATCCGGTCAACTACCGCCTCGATGGTGTGGCGCTTTGTCTTGGCAGGAACAATCTCTTCATCAAGGCTGCGGATGTCGCCGTTGAGACGCACCCGGACAAAGCCTTCCCGCCGGAGGTTTTCAAGGAGCTCGCGGTGCTCACCCTTTTTGCCCTCGACCAGGGGAGCCATGAGAATGACCCGGGTGCCCTCGGGCTGACGGACCAGGGAGTTGACCATGTCCTCGATGGACTGGGAGCGGATCTCCTTGCCGCAGTCGGGGCAGTGCGGCCTGCCGGCCCGGGCAAAGAGGAGCCGCAGGTGGTCGTAAATCTCGGTTATCGTCCCCACGGTGGAACGGGGATTGCGGCTGGTGGTGCGCTGTTCGATGGAAACGGCAGGGGAGAGGCCCTCCAGCGAATCGACGTCGGGCTTGTCCATCTGCCCCAGGAACTGGCGGGCATAGGTGGAAAGCGATTCGACGTAGCGCCGCTGCCCTTCGGCATAGAGGGTGTCAAAGGCAAGGGTCGACTTGCCGGAGCCGCTCAGCCCGGTCAGCAGCACGAGCCGGTTCCACGGCAGGTCTGCGTCGATATTTTTCAGGTTGTGCATCCGGGCGCCCCGGATGCGGATGTGTTTTGGTTCCATGCTATTTGGTATTGCTTAATGCCTAATGCTTAATTCTTAATGCTTAATTCTTATTTCTTAATTTTTATTTCTTAACTCCGTAATGCTTAATTGATAATGGTAATTTGGGAAGGAGTCATAGTTGGGGTCAGGCCCCCTTCTGTCACTCTGTCATCTCGAACTTCCACCCTCAAAATTTGTCATCTCGAACGGCCGCAGGCCGGAGAGATCTTACGTTCGAAGTGACAGAAATTCAGGTGGTTGCAAATAACAATTCACCATTAACCACTGACAAATAACTGCCTTTTACCTTAGGCCCCCTGTGGCAGCCATCGGCAGCATCGTATGCCGACAAACCGTATCCTTGATATGACAACAATTTCATGAGTTTTTAACTTCGAACTTGGGCACTTCGAACTTTAGGCACTGTCAACGCCTCACTGCTTTTTAATAATTCTTGCTGCAAAAAAACCGTCCAGGCCGCCAGGGCCGGGCAGGGTGCGGAAAAAACCGCTGGAGTCGGCAAGGTTTTTTGCCGGGCCGGGAAGCGTCTCCCGGCAGTCGGCCAGGGAAAAACCGGGATGGCCGGCGAGAAATTTTTCCACCACGACCTCGTTTTCTTCGGGCTCGGTTGAGCAGGTCGCGTATACCAGTATGCCCTGCTCTGCGACGAGGCGGGCTGCGGTATCTAATATCTGCAGCTGTTTTGCCTGATAGCGGCGCAGATCGGCAGCGTTTCTGTTCCAGCGGATGTCCGGGTGACGGCGGATGACCCCCAAACCCGAGCAGGGGGCATCAACAAGGACGTTATGGAAGCTTTCCGCGTGGCGGGGCAGAAGCGAAGCAAGTGCACCATCAACAATAGTCACCAGGGGGTCTAGGCGCAAGCGGCCAAGGTTTTCTTTCAGCTTGCGGCTGCGGCTGGG
>JAFDCC010000106.1 GCA_019312985.1 Deltaproteobacteria bacterium | reverse complement strand
CGTATCAGGTCAGCAACCCGCTTCGGCCGCTTGTTGTCCGCACCATCCCTGCTAAACGGGTAGAGGCTTTTTTTTGGGTGTACCGCCATCATTGTTGTCGCCTATGCCTGCGGCAGCCTGTTACAGGCTGACCTCCACCTCTTCCATGACAAAGGCCTCGAGAATGTCACCGATCTTGATGTCATTGAAATTCTCAACGCCGATGCCGCATTCGTAGCCGCTTGCCACTTCCCGGGCATCATCCTTGAACCGCTTCAGGGAGCCCATCTGGCCGGTATAGATAACAACGCCGTCCCGCAGCACCCTTACCTTGGCGTTGCGCGCTATCTTGCCGTCAACGACATAGCAGCCGGCAATGGTGCCCACCTTCGGCACCTGAAAGGTCTCCCGAACCTCGGCACTGCCGATGACCGCCTCCTTGAATTCAGGTTCCAGCAGCCCGGTCATGGCCTTCTTGATATCGTCGAGGGCATGGTAGATGACATCGTAGAACCGGATATCGACATGCTCTTTGGCTGCCAGATCCTTGGCCTTCAAGGGTGGCCTGACATTGAAGCCGATGATTATCGCATCTGATGCCGATGCCAGCAGCACGTCTGACTCGGTAATGGTACCGGTCCCCTCATGCAGGATACGGACCTTGATCTCGTCGGTGCTGAGCTCCTCGATTGCCTTCCGGAAGGCCTCGAGTGTTCCCTGCACATCAGAACGGAGAACAATGCGGAGCTCCTTGACATCGCCCAGTTTCACCTGCTCGAAGAGCTTGTCGAGGGATATCTTCGAGGTGGAGGCAAGTTCCAGCTCCCTGGCCCGCAGCTGCCGCGAGGCACTGACGCTCTTGGACATCTTTTCATCCCGGACCACGGTAAATTCGTCGCCGGCCTGGGGAACCCCGGACAGCCCCTGGATCTCAACCGGTGTTGCCGGGCCTGCCTCTGTTATCTGTTCGCCCTTGTCATTGATCAGCATCCGAACCTTACCGGAGTGCTGCCCGATGACAATCGGTTCTCCGAGGTGCAGGGTCCCCTCCTGGACCAGGACGGTGGCGACCGGCCCCCGTCCCTTATGGAGCTGCGCTTCAACGACGCGGCCGCGCGCCTTGCGGTTCGGATTTGCCTTCAGTTCCAGGACCTCTGCCTGCAGCAGGATGTTATTTAAAAGATCCTCGATGCCGGTGCCCTTTTTGGCCGAGGTTTCACAGAATATAACATCACCGCCCCAGTCTTCGGGCACCAGGCCGAGTTCGGCAAGCTCCCTTTTCACCCGCATGGGGTCGGCATCCGCCTTATCGATCTTGTTGACCGCCACCACAATGGGGACCTGGGCCGCCTGCGCATGATTGATGGCCTCCCGCGTCTGGTCCTTGACGCCGTCATCGGCAGCAACAACAAGGACAACAACGTCCGTTACCTGGGCGCCCCGGGACCGCATTTCCGTAAAGGCGGCATGGCCCGGCGTATCGAGAAACACCACATCCCCGGCACTCGAACGGACATAGTAGGCCCCGATATGCTGGGTAATACCCCCCGCTTCTCCCAGGGCAACGTCGGTCTTGCGGATGGAATCCAGGATGGAGGTCTTGCCGTGGTCAACATGCCCCATGACCGTGACAACAGGCGGCCGCGGCAGTGCCTCGCCGCCGGTTTCCTGTTCCTGCTCCTCCATCTGCAGGACATCCATTTCATCGGTGCGGCCCTGCTCAACCTCATAGCCGAAATCAGCCGCCACCAGCGTGGCGGTGTCAATATCGAGCACCTGGTTAACCGTAGCCATAACCCCGAGACCCATGAGCTTGGCAATAACCTGGTTCACTTTCACCGACATTCTGTGGGACAGGTCGCCGACGCTGATCGTTTCAAATACCTTGATCCGTTTCTTGATCGCCTTGGTTTCTGCAGCCGGAGACACGGCCTCGGTTTTTTTCTTTTTGCCTTTCGGACCCCGCCGCGATCCATAATCATATTCACCGTCCAGACCAAACCCTCTGCGTTCCCTCCGCTTGCCGCCCAAACCTTTCTTGAAACGGTCGCTCCGATCCTCTGTTTCAGAGCGAAACTGGACAAGCCTTTTGCCTTTTTTCTTGCCCTTGCCGCCGCGGGCCTCCGGGGCCGGCTCTATTGGTGCGCCTTTTGCCGGACTTGCCGCCATCTTTGGCTTTCCCCTGGCCGGGCGGGCGGCAGGCTTGGGCTTCTCCTCGGGAACATGGATGGCCGCCTTCTTGATGACCTTTGCCAAACCTTTGCGGGGCGGCACAATGCGCTTGACCGTTCTGGTCTTCGGTTTTTCCTCTTCTTCCTTTTCTTCTCCGGCGGCCGGCTCCTCCCCGGCTTCTTCCGCTTCGGCCATCTCTGCTTCAGGTTCCGGTGCTGCTTCCGCCTCTTCGCCCGCAGTTTCCACCTCCGGCGGCTCCGGCTCTTCCTCCGCTGCAGCAGCGGCCACCTCTTCCTTCTTTTTCCTGGCGACCTTCTTTTTCACCGGTTTTGCCGCCGGTTCCTCTACGGCTTCTGGCTCTGCTGCCTCTTCTTCGACCGGGGTTTTCTCTTCTTCCTCGGCAGCGGGAACAGGTTCAGGGGCGCGGCGGACGGTCTGCGAACGCCTCCGGATAATCGTCGCACGCCCTTTGGTGCTGATACGTTTTTCCACGACTTCGGTCTCAACGGTCCCGAGAACTTTTCTGCGGATCTCGTCAGCAGTATCATCATCCACCGTTGAACTGTGACTTTTAATGCCATAGCCAAGGTCAATAAGCTTGTCAGCCAGCTCTTTACTTGCCATGCCGGCTTCCTTGGCGAGATCGTACACCCTGATTCTGCTCATTCTTTATTACTCCCAGTCATTCAACTCAACTCGTATTTGACCGTCCCGGACCCTGAAGGCCCTTGTCAGCGCCCTCTTTTGCCCGGAAAATCTTTGCAAACAATTTTTGTCATCGCAGCAGTAAGCTGCCCGGCCATCAGCGGTCTTCTTCAGATCGGGCACGACATTCCCGTGCCGCAAAACAAACCGCAGCAGCCGCTCTTTGGGGAATTTCCTGTGACACCCCAAGCAGGTACGAATGGGCCGCGTTTTCATTTAGTCCAGTTCTGTTGCCGGTGGCAACCGCCTTACTTTCCAATGACCTCCCGCCTGATCTTCTCAGCGGTCTCGCTGTCGACAGACGAACTGTACCCCTTTATGTCATAACCGAGACCGATGAGCTTCTCCGCCAGTTCCGGGCTCTTCATGCCGGCCTCTTTTGCCAGTTCATAGATCCGCACATTGCCGGATGCCGCGCCTTTTTTGTCAGGTCCAACCTCTTCGGCCGCAGCCACCGCTTCTTCCTTTGTTTCCTCTGCAGCTGCCGCCGACTCCATGTAGGCCTCAATGGCAGCAGGAAGAGTCTTCACGGCTTCGGGCTTCATTCCGGGCAACGTTTCAAGCTCTCCGGCGCTTACCCCCTTGAGGTCACCGGCGGACCTGAAACCGCCATCATAGAGAATGTCGGCCATCTTTTCGTCAACGCCTTCAATATTGAGGAGGGAGCGGTAGCCTTCCTCTTCGAGTTTGGCATACCTGGACTCACTCTTGACATCGATATTCCAACCCATCAGTTTCGAGGCCAGGCGCACGTTCTGGCCCTGGCGCCCGATGGCGAGCGACAGCTGCTCATCGGGGACAACAACCAGGAGTGATTTCTTGTCCTCGTCAACCAGGACCATGGAAACCTCGGCCGGCCCCATGGCATTGGAAACAAACTTTGCCGGGTCGGGACTCCAGGGCACAATATCAATCCTTTCGCCCTGCAGCTCCTGGACAACATTCTGCACCCGCGACCCCTTCATGCCGACACAGGCCCCGACGGGATCAACGTCAGTCTCGCTGGAGGCAACCGCTATCTTGGCCCTGAAACCGGGTTCGCGGCTCACCCCCATTATCTTGACAATGCCCTCGGCAATTTCCGGAACTTCCATTTCAAAGAGTTTAGACAGGAAGTCGTTGTTGGTGCGGCTCAAAACCAACTGCTGCTCCCGGGCGCTCTGGCGCACGTCGAGCAGAAGGGCCCTGATCCTGTCTCCCTGCCGGAACGACCTCTTTGGGATCTGTTCGTTGTGCGGCAGAATGGCGTCGGTGCGGCCGAGGTTGATGATCATGTTGCCCCGCTCAAACCGCTGGACAATGCCGTTGACGACATCACCCTTGCGGCCCTTGTACATGTCGTAAATGACATCAAGCTCGGCATCCTTCATCTTTTGGATGATTACCTGCTTGGCCGACTGGGCGGCTATCCGCCCCAGCTCGGCGATGTTTTCCATCTTGGTGCCGATCTCATCATGCAGCTTGACACCGGGATCGAGGGCGCTTGCTTCTTCTAGGGATATTTCGGTCTGCTCGTCCTCAACGGTGTCGACGACGATACGAAACTGAAAAATCTCAACTTCGCCAAGTTCGTCGTTATACTGGACTTCCATGTCCCGGCGGCTTCCGAACTTTTTCCTGGCTGCTG
>JAFDCC010000105.1 GCA_019312985.1 Deltaproteobacteria bacterium | reverse complement strand
TCATCCCAAGCAACTGGATGGAATCCATGTCAAAGACGCCCTTGGAACCGGGATGGTTGCCGAACTTCTGGTGGTCGCCCGTCAGGCAGAGGAGGTTCTTCAGGCCGAGGGCGCTGGCCCCAAGGATATCGCTCTGCATGCTGATGCGGTTCCGATCCCGGCAGGTCATCTGGATTACAGGCTCAACTCCTTCGGATTGAGTAATTAATCCTGCCCCAATACTTGACATGCGGACCACAGCCGTCTGGCAGTCAGTGATGTTGACCGCATCACAACTGCCTTTCACTAAACGGGCTTTTTTCCTGACTACCTCGGGATTGCCGCTTTTGGGAGGCCCCAATTCTCCGGTGACTGCAAATTTGCCTGCGGTTAAAACGCGTTCTAAATTACTGGCCGATTTCATCGGTAATCTTCCTTTTGTCTGTAAAGAAATTGAGCTGAAAATAAACCAGTTCTCTGCTCGGGCTCTTAGCTGTCGTGATGCGAAGCACCGGTACAGCCGGCATCGCCGATTGCCTTATCGCCGCCGAGATCGCGGCGCATTTCCATGTCAAAAAGGACCCTCTCGCGCTGCTTGTCGATACCGAGAGCCTTGCGCTTGGCATCGATTCTGTCGATCATAAGTTTGGCTATCTCCAACGGTTCCGAGGCGACATTCCACTTGGCACCGTAGGTGTCCATCATACCTTCGAGAAGATACTTGTTGAATTCCTTGGCACCGGTCGTGGGCAGGCTCTGGAAGACAACCTGGGCGCCGCTGGCGACAAAATACTGACCGATGGCCACGGCCTTTTCACTCATCCAGAGCGGCGCCGTCCCGATGGCGGGCAGGTCGCTGATGTCGTCGCCGAGGCCGCCTTCCCGCACCATCTCGGTGGCGGCGATGAGGATGCGGCTGTTGTCGACGCAGGATCCCATGTGGAGCACCGGCGGCATGCCGACTGTTTCACAGACCTCTCGCAGTCCGGGACCGGCAAGTTCAATGGCCTTCGGGGAAACCAGGCCGGCCCTGCCGAGGGCGGTAGCGGCGCAACCGGTGGTGAGGACGAGGACATCGTTTTTGATGAGCTCGCGGGCGATGATCTCGTGGGTTGCATCGAGGAGCTTGTAATTGTCGCAGCCGACAATGACCCCGACACCGCGGATGCGGCCGTTGATGATATTGTCGTTCAGCGGCCGGTAGCTGGAACGGAAGGTGCCGCCCAGCATGTTGTTGATGGTTTCATGGCTGAAGCCGACAACGACGTCCAGCTTGTTTTCCTTGGGGATAAAACACTTGCCGCGTTTCTTATAGTTGCTGATGGCCTTCTTGAGAATTTCCTTGGCCGACTCGAGAGGGGTCTTTTCTTCGAACTGAATGTGGATGGAATCGGGCATCTTCGCCCGGTAGTTGGTGGTGATGATGTCGGTGTGGAAGTTCTTGGCTACCTCGGCCACGGACTGCATGACACATTGGACGTCGACCACCATTGCTTCTACTGCCCCCGTGGCGATGGCCATCTCCTGCTGGATAAAGCCGGCTGCCACCGGAATGCCGCGCCGCATGAGGATTTCGTTGCCGGTACAGCAGACACCTGCCAGGTTGATGCCCTTGGCGCCTGCCTTTTTCGCCAGACCCAGCATGTCCTCCTCCTGGGCCGCGAGACAGAGAGCCTCGGCCAGCAAGGGTTCGTGGCCGTGCACCGTCACGTTGACCTGGTCTTCTTTCAGGCAGCCGAGATCTACAATGGCCCGGCGCGGCACCGGGGTGCCGAACATGATGTCGGTGAGCTCGGTGGAGAGCATGGAGGAACCCCAGCCATCCGCCATGGCACAGCGCGAGCCCTGCAGCATGATATTGTGGTATTCCTGGTCAACACCCATGTGGGTGCGGTGCATCATTTCAACTATTTCCCGATCCACACCTCGGGGAGCGATATTCAACCGTTTCCAGAGTTCCTGCCGTTTGGCCGGGGCACGTTTTGTCATGGTCAGCGGTCTGTCATCCTGCTTGCCGAACTCCGCCAGGGCCAGTTCGCCGATCTCGATGGCAATTTCATTCTTGTCGCGACCCTCGGTTTCAACACCAAAGATTTCTGCAAGCATGTGGAGCTTGCGGACGTCTTTGATCTCATGGGGGGTTTCACCCTTGGCCGTGGCGATAAATCCCTTCACCATTTCCCGGGCATGGTCCGTATGGGACGCCGAACCTGAAGCAATCATCCTGCCAAAATGTCTTGCAGCCACTGTGTCGGCGGTCGCACCGCAAATACCGATCATCTCGTCAACACCGTCGATGATCTGGCACGGCCCCATGTTGCAGTGGCGGCAGCAGGTTCCGCCGGAACCGAAAAGGCAGGCCGTCATGCCGCGGCGGTTAACCCTGTCATAGGCAGTCACGACATTTTTTGCAATGTCCTGCTGCAGTACTTCTTTCGTTGAAACACAGGTAATCTCAACACATCCTTCACAACCGTCTCTTGAACTTGCCATTATCAAATCCTCACAGAATTTTGTTTATCATTATCAGTTAACCGGTTGACAAATGAAAATAACGTTAAACTGATAATGATAATGATTACCGGCTCAGCCGGCATCGTCTATTTTTAAAGAATATCTCTTTTTTACCCGTTTCACCCTCAGGGTCAACTGATTTATGCAATTCCGGCAAAGAGCTTCATGGCCCGCAGGGTGTTTTTCATCAGCATGGTGATGGTCATGGGGCCGACGCCGCCCGGCACAGGGGTGATGGAGCCGGCAATTTCCTTCGCCGCATCGAAGTCAACATCGCCGCGGAGAATGGCCACCATCCTGTTCGGGTCCTTGGCGCTGGGTTTTTCGCCGACCCTGTTGACCCCGACATCGATGACGCAGGAACCGGGCTTGATCCATTCCGGCTTTACAAGGCCGGGGACACCGGCGGCAACAATGAGGATGTCGGCGCGCTTGCAGTGGGCGGCAAGGTCTTTCGTCCGGGTATGGACAACCGTCACCGTTGAGTTGGCGCCCGGCCCTTTCTGCAGCATCATGTTGGCAATGGGCTTGCCGACGATGTTGGAACGGCCAACGACAACGACCTCGGCACCGCTGGTTTCAACCCCTGTCCGGACGATCATCTCCTGGATGCCGGCCGGGGTGCAGGGGGGGAATTTCACCTCGTCGCCACCGATCATCAGCCGGCCGACGTTGACCGGGTGAAAACCGTCGACATCCTTGTCAGGATCGATGGCGTTCAGCACCTTTTTTTCATCAATATGTTTTGGAAGGGGAAGCTGGACGAGAATACCGTGGATGGTGTCGTCGTTGTTGTACTTGTCGATCAGGGCGAGGAGGTCCGCTTCGGAAATATCGGGGGACTGGTTATCCTGTACCTCGTGGAATCCCAAGCGGTTCGCGGTTTTTATCTTGAGGGTCACATAGGATATGGAGGCAGGATTTTCTCCTACCAGGATCGTTACCAGGCCGGGAACGATACCGTGCTTTTCCTTAATCTCCTTAACCTCGGCTGCGACCTCTTCAAGAATTGCTTCCCTGATCTCTGTCCCGCTGATAATTTTTGCACTCATGAAGTTTCTCCTTTACTGCAACTCATTGGTTGTGATTGGCAAAATTCTCTGTATAAAAAAGCTGCACCTTTCTGGGAAAAGAATCCGGAAGAAAGATGATTTTTCACCACACAGCAGGTAGAAACGAAATAATACCGGGAAAATGCGACGCGACAAAACTACCTGAATGCGTTCTTTTTTTCAAGGCCGGTTTTGAAAATTTTCAAAAATCCGGCATTATTAAATATTTTAAGGCATAGGTATTTTTACTGACTGGAATAATAGGTAGTATTACGGATAAAAAGTCAAGAAAAAAACTTTTATTCTCGGTATATTTTTAAAAAAACTTTCCGGCATTCATCGGAGTTGTCGGCTCGGTTTCCCTATGCTATAACGTCATATCCGGGTAGTGCATGACGCCACCCGCAGATCGATACCATGAAGGAGAACGACAAAATGAGAGATAAGGTACAGGCAGCCATTGACAAGATCAGGCCTGCCCTGCAGAAGGATGGCGGCGACGTCATCCTGGTTGATGTCACTGCCGATGGTGTCGTCATGGTGCAGCTGACGGGCGCCTGCAAGGGGTGTCCCATGTCGCAGATGACCCTGAAGGAGGGAATTGAAAAGTTTGTCAAGAGTGAGATCCCCGAGGTGGTATCGGTCGAATCGGTCTAACCTTCTCCCCAATCCCCCGGGTGGTTTTGGCACCACTTCAGCCCGACCGGGTCCGCAATATATTTGAGGCCGGGCCGGTCTTCAGCCGAAGCAGGCAGATGTGTAAAGTGACCGGACAAAAATCAGGTGCTGGCCGCAGTTCAGAGGGATTCAACAGTGACAGGACACATCGCAACGCTGTATTTGAGTCAATAAGGTTTTTGCCTTCGGCAACCCATACTCAATTCCGTCACGGCAGAGATCCCTTCATAAGTGCCGGCTGGAAAGTTTGGGAGTGGACCGTCATTGTTTGCGGTTGCCGTTGATGACAGCGGAATTTATCGGGAGAGGTCCCCATGAAAGAATTTATTAAGCCCACATGGTGGTTTGCGGGCATGCTGATCTGCACAGTGATATTTGAACTGCTGAACGGTTCGTTCAAGCAGGAGTTGAAAAAACTGTTTACGGGATGGGACAGCAGTCACCATGATGAATTGAGCAGCAGTATCAGCACTGCCCTGTATTGGGACCTGGTTGACTTCATAAAGGAACTCATGAACAAATCATTAAATATATTCACCTTTTTTT
>JAFDCC010000104.1 GCA_019312985.1 Deltaproteobacteria bacterium | reverse complement strand
GCGGTTCATTCATGTCAATGAAGGATCGTCATTCTTTGCGTTGTTCTGCTCATTCTTTGCTGCCTGGTGCGGTTCATCATCGTCTTCCAGCATCCGGTACTTGGCCCGCTCCACATCATCAAAGGCTCCTTTCTTGACGGCCCAGATAAAAAAGAGCCACGCACCAGTGCCAAGAAAGAGGGAAAGGATGATGAGAACAAGGATCGATTTAAGCATTGTCGGCTCCTTTATTGCCTGCCAGACGCAAGGAGTTGGCCAGCACGCAAACTGAACTGAAGGCCATGGCTGCGGCTGCGTATACCGGTGCCAGTTTGCCCATGGCCGCCAAGGGCAAGGCAACCAGGTTATAAGTAAAAGCCCAGAAAAGGTTCTGGCGGATGATCCACAACGATTTTCTGGCCAGGCCCAAAGCCTGGGGCAGCCTCTGCAGGTCCTGCCTGGTTAGGACGAGGTCTGAGGACTCCAGGGCAATGTCGGTGGTGCCGGACATGGCACAGCCCACAGCAGCAGCCGACAGGGCAGGAGAATCGTTGATGCCGTCACCTACCATAAGAACCGTTTCTCCTTTTGCAGTCATTTCCCTGACCCACTCAGTCTTGGCAGCCGGATCCATGGATGCATGAAAGGACCCAAAACCGAGCTTCTCGGCAGCAGCACGGCCGGCCTGCTCGTGATCGCCGGTGACCAACACCGTTTTAATACCCAGTCGGCGGACAGCCTGCAAGACCTGTTCTGCTTCCTGGCGCATCGGATCTTCAAGGGTAATGGAGCCCTTGTAGTCCGAGTTGACGGCAACGTGAATTTCCGTGTTGCTGTCCCGGGTGGAGGGTGGCAGCTCTACCTCCGACTCCTGCATGAACACCCTGCTGCCGGCTCTGAGTTTGGCAGTATCAGTTTCAAGGAGGACGCCGCGACCGGGCATAGTTGTGCTGTGCTGAGATAATATGGCAATATTTCTGTGCCTGGCCTCGTGGACTATCGCCCTGGCAAGGGGGTGGTTTGAGCCGCTTTCAGCCTGGGCCGCAAGTTTCAGCAGTTCTTCTGCACTTCCTGTAACAGGCTTAATGTAAACTATCTTCGGTTGGCCGAGGGACAGGGTCCCGGTCTTGTCAAACCCGGCCATCGTAATCCTGCCGGCGGCCTCGAGAACGTCTCCGCCTCTGAACAGGATACCGGCAGCGGCAGCGGCGCCTGTGGCGACCAGCACCGCAGTTGGCGTTGCAAGACCGAGCGCACATGGACAGGCTACAACCAGCACGGTAACCGCATTAAGCATGGCGGTCTCTAGGCCGGCGCCGATAAAATGCCACCAGGCCAGGGTAGCTGCCGCTATCAGGATAACAAACGGTACGAATACTGCCGCAACCCGGTCGGCAATTGCCTGGACCGGAGCCTTTCTTGCTTGAGCCTCCTCCACCAGCCTGGCCACCCGGGCGACAAATGAGTGGGCGGCGATTTGCTCAACCTCAACAGTGATGGCAGTTATCAAGTTCAGGGAACCCGACAAAACCTGGTCGCCAGGTTTTCGGGCAACCGGGAAAGGCTCCCCGCTTACCACCGATTCGTCCACCTCAGTTTCGCCCACAAGCACCCGAGCGTCAACCGGAAAGCGTTCCCCCGGCCGCACCAGGATAGAATCCCCTTTATACAGCTGTGAGCTTTCCACCTGGACAAGGTCATCGCCTTTCCGCAGGGTGGCCATGTCCGGGGCCAGACGCAGCAGCCGGTCAACGCCGGCTGAAGCGCGCTGGCGGGCATTGTATTCAAAGAGACGGCCGAGCAATATCAGGGTGACAATCATGGCCGCCGTTTCAAAGTAGACTTCATTATCCGTCAGCATCGCATAGATGCTGTAGGTATAAGCGGTAACTACCCCGAGGCCGATGAGCAGATCCATATTTGGGGCCCTGTGGCGCAGGGAGCGCAGTGCCCCATGCAGAAAAGGGAAGCCGCTGTAAAAGACCACCGGGGTGGTGACCAGCCAGGCAAGGTACTGAAGAAGGGATCTTGCATCGGCCGACATACCTTGAAAATATCCTGCATAAAGGGCTATGGAGTATCCCATCAGGTGTATTGACAGAAAGGCTGCAGTGCCAAAGCGCATAAGCAGGGACTTTTTTTCCCGCGCCGCGGCCAGCAGAACTGCATCCTTGCTGAATGGGCGCGGCAGATAGCCCAGGGCCCGGATGGTGTCAAATATTTTGCCGGGGCTCATCCGGTCAGGGTCAAAGGTGACGGATGCGCGGTGGGTACTGTAGTTAACCTGGGCCTTTAGAATACCATCAAGTCTCGTAAGTACCCGCTCGTTCAGCCAAACGCAGGCAGCGCAGCGCAAACCTTCGAGAAGAATCGAGATTTCTGCCTCGTCGTTGTTGCGGTGAACGAATTTTTCAAGGTACTCATCATCATACTGTGTCTCAAAGGCCCCCTGCGGCAGGCCCGGTTCTTCCCAGGTGCGCTTGCGGTAGAAATCATCTAGGCCGGCGCCACTGATTATGCGATAGGCCCCCTCGCAGCCGCGGCAGCAGAAATTATGATGGCTTCCGTTAATGGTTGCCTCAACCAGGTCAGGCGGCGGAATGTCAAGACCGCAATGGTCACAGGTCAGTTGTGTGTCCGGCATGGGACGGCTCCTCACTATGAGTTAATCCCGGCGGGTATTGAGCAGTACCTGCCGCTCCAGCAGCAGATTATTCTGACTCAGGCTGAGCTCTGCAGGAAATGTTCCGACCAGGTACGGCGGCAGCTCTGCTGCATAGGTACCGGGTGCCACCTCATGCAGCACTAAGTTTGACGGGGTGGTTGCGCCCAGGGGCTGGTGCAGGGATATCTGGGCCCGGCAGCCGGTGACCGGAGACTTGTCTGCATCTGACAGGCGCACCACGATCCGGCGGCCGTCAACTTTAACAACGGCATGCCAGCCCATATCTTCTGCTGCTTTTTGGCTGGTCTGGGATTCATTGTACTTGATGCCGCGGTCATAGTAATCCGGGTCAACAACGGGACTTGCCTCTCTGCCGGCCCGGTAAAAGGACCAGGCGCTCAGCAGCCCGAAAATGACACCCAGCAGGATTAAACCGGCCACCCAGAAGTTTTTCTTATCTTTCTTTTCCATTGATTATGGTTCCATTACAGCAGGAACTATGCTCTCGATGCGGTCAAGCACTCTGCCCTCGCTCCCTTTTAATATGAATGAAACAGCCAGCGGCTTTTTGTTCTCCGGTATATGGGTCAGCAGGACAAAATTAAACCGATACATGTTTTGCCCCTGACCGAAAGTAATATTTTTTACCGGGCCTTTTATTTCAAGCTCTTTTCCCTCTTTGTCAAAGGCATGGACTGAAAATGTCCTGCCGGGGTTTTCCTGGTACAGTGCCACATATCCTGTGTATAAGGTGGCGAGCATGCGATCTGCGGTGATCCTGCTGCTCGTTGTTTTGATCCTAGAGACTTTGAGATTGGCTTCCGGGCGGTTAAGGGAGGCAACAATCAGAGCTGAGAAACCTACAAGAAACACGGTGAGG
>JAFDCC010000103.1 GCA_019312985.1 Deltaproteobacteria bacterium | reverse complement strand
TATTCCGGGTTGACGGCCCGGACGAAGAGCCTGACCGGAGCCGGGTAGCCCTCGACGGTGCGGGAGGGATCCTCTTTATCGATGAAGTCCTCGTACGACTCGAAAACCATCCAGTCCGTCCGCCGCTGTTCCCGGCCGGACATGGGGTGGGAACAGAATATCCCGGTTTCGCCGAAGCCGGCCCGCGAGACCCAGTTGGCAAGGCAGGCGCCGGTGGGTACAAAGTAGGTGCCCGGCACCTTGGCATACGTTTTCTCCGGAAAAAGGGCGCATGGCTCATTGCCTGGAATACCCTGAGATTCAACGATTAACATGCCGCCGGGCTTCATGGCCGACCGTATTTCGCGCAGAACGTCGATGGGCGAGGCGCGGTGGTAGAGGATGCCCATGAGGAAGACGACGTCAAAGCTCTTTTTGAACAGGCTGACATGTTCGACCCCGAGCAGTTCAGTGCAGAGGTTCCGGCAGCCGGCAAAACTGTTGAGGGTCTGAAAGGCGAAGTAATGCTGCAGGTAAGGCTCAAAGCCCATGACGAGCCGGGGCTGGTGGTGCGCCATCCTGAACATGTAATAGCCGTTGTTGGAGCCGATATCGGCGACGACCTTGTCCCGCAGGTCCGGCAGGACGGGAAGGACCCTGTTCCACTTCCGCTCGCTGCGCCACTCGGCATCGATTTTTGTGCCGAACACCTCGAAGGGCCCCTTGCGCCAGGGCATGAAGTCGCGCATGGCCCGGTACACCATTCCGTTCTCCGGCCCCTCCAGTTCATCCCGACTGCCGATCCGCACCACGTCAGCCGAAAAGTCACACGAAGCGGCCCTGATATGACGGACGCTTTCAAAGGGCTGGCGGAACCGCTCTACCCCCTTTTTCCCCCCGGCAAGCCAGTCCCGGCGCTGCTGCAGCAGCTCATTGATGGCGCGGTGATCGGCGTTCGGCAAGAGAGAGCGGTAGTCCATGGCAGCAGAAAAAATCAGCGGCAGGCTATGAAGGATACAAAGTTGAACCACTGGAAAAAGGTCTCAACCTCACAGAAACCTGCCTTGCGGAGCATGTCCCTGTTTTCACCGATGGAAAGGGGGACCAGGACATTTTCCAGCGCCTCGCGCTTGTTGGCGATTTCCAGCTCGGAGTAGCCGCGTTCCTTTTTGAACCGGAAATATGCCTCCTGGAAGCGGGCGTCAATTTCCGGCGTGCGGCTTACAACCTTTTCGCTCAGGACCAGGATGCCGCCGGGCCGCAGCCCCCTGTAAATCGCCCTGAGAAAGGCAGGGCGCCGGGCGGCCTCGATAAACTGGAGAGTGTAGTTGACAATCACGGCGCCGGCCCCCTTCAAATCGGCTGCGGTGATATCCGCCTCGATAAAGGAAATCCTGCCGGCGAGGGAGAACGCTGCCGCCTTCTGTTCAGCCCTGGCGAGCATGGCCGGCGAACTGTCGACCCCGACGAACCGGAAATCACCCTCCCTGTCCAGTGCCGCAAGGTGAAGCAGCGTGGTGCCCGTTGAGCAGCCGAGGTCATAGACCGTGTCGCCGGGTGCGAGGGTCCGCGCCAGGATTCCGGCCGTCAGGCTGATGACCTCCCGGTAGAAGGGGATGGAGCGGTTCAGCATGTTGTCAAAGACCGCTGCCACCTGTTCGTTGAATTCAAACCTTTCCGCCGGCGCGGCGGTATCGAACAGGTTGTCCCGCGCCCCCGCAACTTTTCCTGGATTTTGTCGATGATTTTCCGGCATCAGTGTCAGTCCGGCTTCAGACCCTCTTTTGCCTATTCCGGCAGCCGTATACCCTGCCCGTCGCTCCGCTCCGGGTTTGCCCGGAAGAGCAGGATTGTTTTTCCAAGGACCTGAACGATCTGGGAGCCTGTCTTTTCAGCGAGGGCGGCGGCGACATCGTTTCTGTCCAGCAGGCAGCCGCTGCCGAGCTTCACCTTGATCAGCTCGTGGGCCTCGAGGACCGCCGACGTTGCTGCCACGACATTGTCGGAGATCCCTTCTCGGCCCAGCATGACAAGGGGCTTCAAGTGGTGCCCCAGGCCGCGCAAATAGCGCGCCGGCCGGCCGGCCAGTTTCTTTTCTGTTTTCTTTCTTGCCATACGGTTTTTCAATGCTCCAGTGTGTTGCCGCATCCCGGATTTTCGTCCGGGATCGCCCCATCAGAAAAGGTTTGAGATGATCTCGACACCGCCGACCCAGGTGCCGATCATGCTGCCGAGACCGGGCAGGAGAAACGCCAGGAATACACGCAGCAGCTTATTTTTCCACCAGCCCGCAACTGTGGCCATATCCTCGCCCACGGTCTCGAATTCCCGCACCAGCGGCGGCCGCACCAGCACCTGCACAAAGGCGGTGACGTAGCCGGCACCGATCACCGGGGTGAGGCTGGTGAGCGGCGCGGCGACAAAGGCGGTGGCGATGGTATAGGGGTGGCCCCAGGCCAGCATTGCACCGATTGCCGTTGGAATGCCGTTGGCCAGGATCCAGTAGAGCAGGTTGGCACCCGCGGCGCCCGACCCCTTCAAGATGCCAATGGCCACAAGAGAGCCGATAATGAGGAGGGGGATGGACCAGCCCAAGGCCTTGAACGCGGAGGAGACCGGCGGAAAGCTGCTTATGGCGGCCATGGCGCTGCTGTTGTCCTCCCGGATGTTTCTGACGATACCCGCCATGTGGCCGGCCCCGACAACAGCCACCAGCCGCCTGCCGGGGGAGTTCTTGATCTTTTCCGCCAGGTATATATCACGTTCGTCGATCAGCACCTTCTTCAGTTCGGGCATGGCCTCGCCCAGCTCGGACATCAGCTCGGACAGGACATCCTTTTTCTTTAACTCCTGCAGCTTTTCCTCGGTGATCTCGGTTTTATCAAAAAGGCTGGCAAGAAGAGTCGCCAGGAGGTAGCCCTTTTTCAGGAACGAGGTTTCGTGCCAGGCACGGCGCAACGTTACCCTGACATCCCGGTCGCAGAGGGTGACGGGGATGGCATGCTTCTCCGCCTCGCGGGCCGCTTCCAGAAGCTCGGCGCCCGGCATCACCCCGAGCTGCATGCCTAGCTTCTTCTGGTAGGAGGCAAGGACAAGGTTGACCAGCAGGGTGGAAAGCTGTTTTTTCCTGATTATTTCCCGAAGATCAAGGGATTCCCAGCGTTTTTGCCCGGACAGGGCGTTAAAGCGCTTGTCGTCGAGTTCGACGCAGACGCAGTCCGGCTTCTCGGCTTCGATCACCTTTTTGACCAGCTCCACCGATTCACGCGACACGTGGGCGGTGCCGACGAGGATGATCTCCCTTTCGCCGATCATGAGCCGCTCGACGTCATCGGTGTAAACGTTGTTGTCCTTGTGCTGCTGTTCCTGCATCAATCTTGTATTTCCTTTTATGGGAGCGATGCTGCAACCCCCTTCCATATCATCAGCCGCCCCTGGAGCTGTTTAAGGCCAGGCGGCATCACGCCGTTTGCCCGGGCGGGCAGCGGCTCATCTCATACCCCATGCTCTCTGAAATCCAATACGCAGTTCCAGGCGGGCGGCTGGGCCCCGGGGAAAATCGTCAGGAAGGCGGCGCGGCGGGGAGATAGATCGGTGTCTTTCTCTGGCATCAACCTCCACTGGCAGTCTTTACGAGGAGCCGGCTGCCGGGGTGGATTACGTTGTTTTTCAGGTTGTTCCACAGTCTGATTTTTTCGGGCGATGTGTTGTGTTTTTGGGCAATGGTCCAGAGAGAATCGCCCTGGCGCACCTGGTAAAAAACTTCGGGCACTTCTTCCAGGTCAACGGCCGCAACGTTGAGCAGCAGCTGGCTGCCGGGGTGAATCAGGTTGCCGGCAAGGTTGTTCCACTGCCTGATGTCCTCGGGCCGGATGTCGTGTTTTTGCGCAATGGACCAGAGGGAATCACCCCGGCGCACCTGGTAGTAAAACCCTTTTTCCTCCTCCTGCCGCAGCTCTGTTACCTGGAGACGGTCACCGGGATGAATGATATTCGAGGAGAGGTTGTTGCGTTTTTTCAGTGCAGCCGGTTCCAGGTCGAACTGCCGGGCGATTTTCCAGAGGGTGTCGCCCTGCTGTACCTGATAGAAACCGTCCACGGCCTCCTGGCTCCCGCGAGCCGGACCTGCCGCGTTCCTGGTGGCCGTTACCGGGGCAGGCCGTTCCGGGCCGGGGGATGAGACGGCAGCAATGCTGCTTCCGCTGTTCTGGACGTAGAAGACCAACTGCTGCCCGGCCCGTATCCTGCTGATGTCGTCTATGTCATTCCAGGCGGCGATGAGGTGGACCGGGACACTGTAGCGCCTCGACAACCCGGATACCGTATCACCCGGGAGAACCCGGTGCAGGATAAAGCTGCCGTTGGCCGCTTCCGTTGCCAGGTAGCCCTTGGCAACCATGCCTTCCGGCAGCATTTCATAGGAAACGGTCTGGTAGGGGATACGCAGCCGCTGCCCGGCCTGCAGCCCGGAAGAGCGCAGGTTGTTGGACTTGAGAATAACCGTCTTCGTCAAACCGTATTTCCTGCAGATGGCGTCCAGGGTCTCGCCCCGCCTGGCGACATGGGTCTTGAAGCCCGTGGTGACTACGGCCTGGACCCGCGGCAGGTTGTTTTCCACCTGAACACCCTTGCCGGCCGGGACCTTGAAGGGGTAGGACCCCTTATCCGGGGGAGTGAACTCCTTGCGCAGTTCGTTATTGTACCGCTTCAGTTCCTTCGGGTCCATGCCGGCGGCGAGGGCCACAGCCTTGAGGGAGGTCCAGCGCGGCACCTCCACCGT
>JAFDCC010000102.1 GCA_019312985.1 Deltaproteobacteria bacterium | reverse complement strand
GGCCGCTGAAATCGCCACGATACCGGACCGGATAGAAACCGGCACCTACCTGGCGGCCGTCGGCGCTGCCGGCGGCGAGGCTTTGCTGCGTCACTGCCGCCCGGACCACCTGCCGGCCCTTACCGAGAAACTGCGGGCTGCAGGCCTTGTCATCCGGGAGCAGCCGGACGCTATAGTTGTTTCCCGGCCGGCCGGACTCCGGAGCATTGATGTCAAAACCCAGCCCTACCCAGGTTTTCCCACCGACCTCCAGGCCCAGATCATGGCCCTCATGTCACTGGCGAGCGGTCTCAGCGTTATAACGGAGACAATCTTTGAAAACAGGTTCATGCACGTGGCAGAGCTGAAACGAATGGGGGCCGATATCAGGGTCAACGGCAACAGTGCCATTGTCAAGGGAACATCGCAGCTGAAGGGGGCCAGGGTCATGGCCACCGACCTCCGGGCGAGCGCCTCGCTTGTTGTTGCGGCACTGGCGGCACATGGGGTTACGGAGATCTCCAGGATATATCACCTCGAACGGGGTTACGAGAATATGGCGGAAAAACTCCGGGGGCTGGGGGCCCGGGTGAGCAGGGCAAAGGAGTGATCAGGGAAGCGGCAGCCAGATCTGCACCGTGGTTCCCTTGGTCTCCTCGCTGGTAACGGTGATGCCCCCCCCGTGGGCATCGACAATCTGCTTGGCGATGGAAAGGCCGAGGCCGGTACCGTTTTCGCTCGTAGTGAAAAACGGTTCGAAAATCCTGTCAATGATAAGGTCAGGGATCCCCCGGCCGTTGTCGCTTATTTCCATGATGGTCCTTGCCTCTTCCGTCTCGTCCTCGACCTCCCTGGCGCTTACAGTGATTTCCCCCTCCGTGTCCTTGAGGGCCTGGCAGCTGTTTAGCAGGATGTTGAGAAGCAGCTTGTGGATCTGCTGCGGGTCGCCCCAGCAGTCGATCTTTTCCGGCATGGTAATAGTTTCCCTGCAGTGTTGCGGCCAGTCACGGGTGTGCTGCAGCATGGTGATGATCTCCCGCACCAGGGGCTGCAGGTGAACAAACTCCTTTTCCGGGATCATCGGTTTTGAAAAGGAGAGGAAGTCGGTAATAGTGCCTTGCAGCCGGGCGCACTCCCGCGTGATGATATTCATCAACCCCTGATTCCGGGATTGTATGTCGCCGCTTGTGTCAAGGACCTCGGCGGCCACCGAAATGGCCGAGAGGGGGCTCCGCAGTTCATGGGCGATGCTGGCGGCCATTTCCCCTATGACAGCCATCTTTTCCGCCTGCCGAACCTGCTTCTGCATGAGCTTTACCCGGCTGAGGTCCTGGAGGGTGATGACCTCGTAATGGTCCTCAGTGCCAGGCATGTTGAGCTTGGCAAAGGAGTAGCCGATGGGTATTTTTTCCCTGTCCTTCCTGGTTATTTCCACCTCGGACCGAAAATTCATGTCCTCATTGAGCTTGAGCTCGGGAAAAACCCTGCCGATATCCTTGGCAACGATATCATCCGGTGAAAAACCGGTGATTTTTTCAGTGGCCAGGTTAAGGGAAATAATATTTTTCTGGTTGATGACGGTGATGATGCCGGAGGGGATATCGTCGAAAATTTTCTTGTAGAGAACTGACAGCTGGTCATACTTCAGGGTTGTCGTCAGAAGCGCCTTCTCCGCCCGCCGCACTTTTTCAGAAAGCATGGCGCTCAGGATGGCGATAACAAAAAAGGAGAGGCCGTGAATGGTAAAAACATTGAGGGCCGCCCGGATGTCGGTCAGCGGCCGGTACCAGAAATTTTCCAGAAAGGCGGGGTAGTGGCCCTGGTATTCCAGCAGCAGGATAACACTGAAGGCAATGGTGCTGGCGGCAGCCGGCGCCAGGCCGCCCATCCGGAAAAGAACAAAACTGCCGGCAATGATAGGGAAAAAGTAAAGGATGATGAAGACGGACTGGCTTCCACCGCTGTAAAAGACCAGCAGTGAGATGAGAAGAACATCACCGAGAATCTGGGCGTAGGCAAAGCTCGAGTAGCGTTTGATGAATCTCAGGAGAAACGCCGAGCCGATAGTGTAGATGTAGACTGCGATTATAAAGGCGGCGGAATACCGGAGGGGCGGGATGATAATGGATTTTTCGGCTGACTGGAAAACAAGAGTGACAGCGAGGAGGATGGAAAGAAAAATAACGCGCAGAAAAAGCATCCATTGCAGCTGCCTCTTGAATATAGCGGCTGCGGCAATGTTATCAAGCGGTTTGGCAAGGAAGGAATTGAACACGGGCGCTATACCTTAGTAGAGGGTGACAGTTTTACTTGATATCGTATTTTTGCACTTTATAGCGCAGTGAACGAAAACTGATCTTTAAGAGCTCCGCAGCACGTATTTTCGAGTTGGCGGTTTTGGCCAGGGCATGTTCGAGCATCTTCTTTTCCAGATTGGCCATGACGGTATCGAGCCCCTGGCTGTATAATTCATCCTCTGATTCAATGGACAGGAATGCATCCGACACCTTTTCACTCGCAACCGGTTTGCCTTCTTTTTTATAGGTGGAAAGGGTGAGGCTTTCCGGCAGAATGATATTGGAAGACTCCAGGGCAACCCCGCGTTCTATGATGTTTTCAAGCTCCCGCACATTCCCCGGGTAATCATATTCCATGAGGACCTTCATGGCATAGGAAGAGATCTCCTGTACCTCCTTTGCCATCTTTTCGGAATATTTCTTCAGGAAGTGGTCGACCAGCAGGGGGACGTCCCCCTTCCTTTCCCGCAGGGGCGGCACCCGGAGCGGGACAACCGCCAGGCGGTAGAAAAGGTCCTCCCGGAAGCGGCCGGCCATGATCTCATCTTCCAGGTCCCGGTTGGTGGCCGCAATAATCCTGACATTGACCTTGATGGTTTCAGTGCCGCCGACCCGTTTCAGTTCCCGTTCCTGGAGAACCCGGAGAAGCTTGGTCTGGATCAGGGGGGTGAGTTCGCCAATTTCATCCAAAAAGACGCTGCCGCCGTCTGCCAGCTCAAATAGCCCCACCTTGTTTGAAATGGCCCCGGTAAACGAACCCTTCATATGACCGAAAAGCTCGCTTTCCAGGAGGCTCTCCGGAATGGCACTGCAGGTGATCGGTACAAAGGGCTTGTGGGCCACGCCGCTCAGGTTGTGAATGGCCTGGGCCACCAGTTCCTTTCCCGTTCCCGACTCGCCGTAAATGAGGATGCTGGCGGGCGAGGGGGCTATACGCTGGATCAGGTCAAATATTCTAACCATTTCAGGGCTTTTGCCGATAATGCCCTGAAACGAGTCAATTCTGCCGGCCTCCTTGTTGGCCTTGTTGAGTGCACTGGCCGAAAGGGCGGACTTGATTATTTTAATGATTTCGTCAACCTTGAACGGCTTGGTGATATAGTCGAAGGCGCCGCTTTTCATGGCAAAAACGGCATTTTCCGGCGAGGCATAGGCGGTTATCATGATAACCGGCACACTGCTGTCAATTTCCTTGACTTTTTCGAGGAGGGAAAGGCCGCCGATCCCGGGCATCTTGATGTCGGAGATGATGAGGTCGAATTCATCTTTCTTGAAGAGTTCAAGAGCGCTCGATGCCTCTGATGCCGTGGTAACCTCATACCCCTCCTTTTCAAGGAGGATCTTGAGGAATTCACGCATGCTCAGCTCGTCATCAACCACAAGTAAAGACGGCATGTTCATCTCCTAGGTAGTTTCATGAATCCTGCTGCCGGGAGGAAACCGCCTTCTGCACTCATGAATTTCCTTCCGCTTTAAGACAGCAATGGCATTGAATGGTTACAATATGACTGGCAGAATGTCAACGCTCAATAATAACTTGCGCAAGTTATATGAGTTACTTATAACTACTTTAACACGGAAAAAAGGGGGCCGGTATCATATGCTGCCGGGCACAGCGGCAAAGATCAACTATTGCCGCCAGCACGGAAGGGTTGCAGGAGCAGCGGCCCCGTAATAACCGGGAAGCAGGGAAACGGGTGCCGTTTTGGTGCCGGTGGAAACAGAAAGGTGAGCATCAATGTGCGTCGCAATTCCATCAAGGATCATCAGCAAAGAAGACCTTCTGGCAACTGTCGAGGTGTATGGCGCCAGGCGTCAGGTGAACCTGATGCTGTTGCCCGAGGAGGCGGAAATCGGCGATTATGTCCTTGTCCATGCCGGCTTTGCCATTCAGAAGGTTGATGTCGAGGCCGGCCGGGAATCATTAAAGCTTTTTGACGAGGTCCTGAGAACAATGGGGGTTGACCCGGACAGTGCATGAGGCATCCATTGCCATCAGCCTGGTGGAAACCGTGACCGGTCTCTGTCAGCAGGAGGGCTATGAGTCGATAGAGCGGGTGCGGCTCAAGGTTGGCCGCGCCGCAGGTATCCTGCCGGATGCCCTGCTTTTTGCCTTTGACGTGGCAAAGGTTGGGACCGCCGCCGACAAGGCGGAACTGCAGATAGAATATATTCCCCTCAATGGCAGATGCG
>JAFDCC010000101.1 GCA_019312985.1 Deltaproteobacteria bacterium | reverse complement strand
TGCCGCTGCCTTCATAGAGGCCGTTTTTAAAGCCGCCTTCGTACTTCTCGCCGCTGGGGTAGGTGTGCACCCCCCAGCCGTTCGGCTCGCCCCTGTCAAAGGCGCCGCTGTATATTTCGCCGTTGGGGAAGGTGGACACCCCCTGGCCGTGCTCCAGTCCGTTCCTGAAATCACCGACATATTTCCTGCCGTCCGGTGTCGCCTTTGTTCCCCGGCCATTCTGCAGGTTGTCGGCCCACTCCCCATCGTAGCGGCTGTTGTCCGCCGAGACAAGGGTGCCATAGCCGTGCCGGAGTCCCTCCCTGAACTCGCCGCTGTATTTTCCGCCGTCCTGGTAGAGCATGACACCCTTGCCATTGACGCAGTTGCCCTCCAGGCACGTGCCCGCATCACCCTGCGACAGGGAAGGGAAGAGCAAGAGCCCGGCCGCGAGAAGCAGGAATATTTTTTTCTTCATCGTGTCCCTTTTATCGTGCGGATAAATTTTTCCCGGCATCATGGCAAAAAACTCTCATCATGGGTCTTGTCGCACCCGGCGCCGGTCTTTTACAAATTATCAGAACAGAACTCCCGCTGCCAGATAAAAATCTTCTCTGCAATCAGCAGTGGCTAAAGGGTAAAAATGAATTATAGTATTAATATGAGTCGTTTTCTTAAACCATAAATAAACACGGAGGAGCCTCTATGACGTAAACGCCCCGGAAGTCTTTGTTGCACGATCGGCAATGGTCAGAAAATCAACCAATCAGGCTACAAGGAGTAATGCTATGGCAAGACAACTTTCTTTTTCCAAGTACGAGCAAGAGCTGCGGCCGGAATTACGTCAGAATATGAACATTGCGGAATCGACAGAGGATGTGAAAAAGTTCTTTGTCTACACGGTTCAGAAACTTTTTGGCAGAGTACTGGAGAGGAAAGAGGCCATCACCTACGAGGACATTCGGCTGGACCCCCGAGAACAGAGCGGCTTTATCATAAGCGACAAGCTTCTGCGGGATCCGGATTTTGCAGCGGTCTGGCAAGATTCAGACCTTTACAACATCGTCAAGAGAATTGCGGATGCGGCCGGCAACCGCCACAAGCACCTGGAAAAAAACCCGGCCAAGACCGAGGCAAAGATCTGCCAGGCCCCGTAACCCTAAAGAAAGCTGCAGTATGCTGCACCAGGGATGCGTTATCCTCGTAACGCATCCTTTTTTATGGAGTATGACGGAAAGGGGCAAAAAAATTACTGCCCCTTGGGCCGATTTCTGTATAGTAGTACCCCAGGAAAGACAACCACACCAACACGAGAACCTGGACCAAACGCCCTATGAGCCAGAATCAGCGCAGTTCCCTGCTCTGCCCCAACTGCAGAAGACTCATCAGCGGGGACGAAAACCCCTGCCCCTACTGCGGCCTGAAAAATCCTTCATCCTCCTGGCAGCGCCTGGCCGGGAGGGGATTGAGCGACGGGGCCCAGCTGCTGAAAATCCTCATCGGGGTCAACGTCGCCATGTACATCCTCTCCCTCCTCATCAGCGCCCGCGGCACCAGCCTTTCCCCCAACCCCTTCTTCTTTCTTTCGCCGGACAACCGCAGCCTGCTGCTGCTCGGCGCCTCGGGCTATGTTCCCTTAGAGCGCCTGCACCGCTGGTGGTCCCTGATTTCGGCCAATTACCTGCACGGCTCGGTCATGCACATTTTTTTCAACATGATTGCCCTGCGGCAGCTGGGGCCGCTGGTGCTCCATGAGTACGGCAATTACCGCATGTTCATCATATACACCCTCAGCGGCGCTGCGGGCTTTTTTGTTTCCTCCCTCGCCGGGGTGCCCTTTACCATAGGGGCATCGGCTGCGGTCTGCGGCCTCATCGGCGCGGCCCTCTATTTCGGCAAAAGCAGGGGAGGGGTCTACGGCCATGCGATCTACAGGCAGATCGGCGGCGGGGCCATAGGCATCTTCGTATTCGGTTTCCTCGTGCCGGCCATCAACAACTGGGCCCACGCCGGCGGCATGCTTGCCGGCGCGGCGCTGGGTTTTCTCCTCGGCTACCAGGAGCGGCGGCGCGAAAAGCAGTCCCACAAGATTGCGGCACTCTGCTGCGTCGTCGCAACCGCCCTCATCCTTCTCTGGGCCATATTCAGCGGCTTTTATATACTGCTTCTCGCCTGAGGCGGGTTTCCCGAAATGCCGGGGCAATTCCGCCCGGAGGTTACAGATCTTCGGGGGTGAAACTGACAACCTCGTCGATGCTCGCTGCATCGAACAGGACCATGGCCAACCGGTCAACGCCAAGGGCAATGCCTGCTGTTTCGGGCATTTGCGGGAGGGCGGCAAGGAACTTTTCGGGCATCGCCGCAACGGGCCGCCCCTGTTTTCTGAGGTGGTCCCGCTCTCTTTCGAACCGCTGGCGCTGCTCCGCCGCGTCCGTCAACTCGGAAAAGCCGTTGGCCAGTTCAAGCCCGGCGATGTATAGCTCAAAGCGTTCGGCCAGGTCCGGGTTTTCTTTCTTGCTCCGGGCCAGGGCGCCCAGCTCGACGGGATAGTCGTAGAGAAAAACGGGCTTGTTTCTGCCCAGGCGCGGTTCGATATGGGTGCAGAGCACTTCGTCGAAGCGGTTCTGCGCCAGGGCCCGGTTCAGCGGGATGGGTGCGTAGCGGGAAAAGGCATCGGCAACAGTGAGCCGCTCCCACGGTTTTGCAAGGTCAATCTCCTCCCCCTGCACTGAAAGAGAACCGCCGGAACGTACCTCCCGGTAAACCTCGAT
>JAFDCC010000100.1 GCA_019312985.1 Deltaproteobacteria bacterium | reverse complement strand
TGCTGCATTGCCCGGGGAGGCGGGAGGCTCTATTATCTCTGCCACGCCCATGACAGTTACCGCTTTTGCGTCATGAAAGTCGTCCTCCCGGTTGGAGCGGTTATCTACCAGTAATGAAATTTTGGGGTTATGCCGGAGGTTGGCAAATTTTCGTGTGGCCCGGGAGGTGGCAAAGACAATTCTCTGCAGGTCGGCGCTTGCCGCAAAGGCTATCAGGCTCGCATAAGATGACCCGTTAGGATCTACGGTGGCAAGCACCGCCAGTTTCTGCGACAAGAGCAGTTCCGCTATGGCCGCCTGTATCTTTTCCCGGTGCATAATTTCATGTCCTGTGAGAGGTGTAAGGGCAATCCGGTCTTATAACTTTCGTTGGCAAAAGTTTTTTGTTTCGGCTATGAAGGATATATACCATGTTTTCATATTAGTCTAAACCAGACAAACACGGGGATGAAAAAATGAACGGCGGAAAGTACTGTCATCCCAATGAATTTAGCACAGGGAGGTTAGGCATGAAAAGAATTCTTGTTGCTCTTCTTGTCGGCTGCGCAACTTTTTTTCCCGCAGTGGCCAAAGCCCTCGATGTCGGCACTCCGGCCCCGATTTTTGAGGCCATGTCTGACAAGGGGCCGGTCAGTCTTCAGGATTTTCGCGGCCAGAAAAACGTGGTGCTCGCCTTTTACTTTGCTGATTTCTCCCCTGTCTGAAAAGGGGAACTGCAGGCCTTCCAAAAAGACATCAAGCGCTTTGAAGGTCTGGACACCCAGGCTCTGGGTGTGAGTCCCGACTCCATTGAGACCCACAAAAAATTTGCCGAAGAGTACGGCATTACCTTCCCGCTCATCGCTGACGAAAATAATGCAGTCAGGAAACTGTACGACAGCGGCAGGATAACCTACCTGATCGATAAGAACGGCGTTATCCGTTATATTCAGGAGGGCGTGCCAAAGAACAGAAAATTTCTGAAGCAGATTAAAAAACTAAATTGATAGAGTGCTTTTCGCCAGTGACTGAACAGCAGTGCCCCTGATGCACCCAGTCCTTCCGTGCCATGGCTGTCAAGGGCATTTGGGTTCACTCGGTGAAGACCGTGAAAGCTGACCTGTATATTGCCAAGCGCCTGATATGCTGAAAATACTTGCCGCCCAGACCATGGTAATATTGCTCTACGCTGTCATCTGGTTTGTCGTCGCGGTCGTGCGAAATAGAAACGATGTTGCCGATATTGCCTGGGGTGGTGGTTTTGTCTGTGCTGCCGTTACCGCCGGCCTCGCAGCAGGGATAAACGGGGCCCGGGCATTACTGGTCCTTTTCCTGGTGACCGCCTGGGGGTTCCGGCTGATGCTGCATATTGGCATACGCAACCGGGGCAAACCGGAAGATCGCCGTTACCAGGCCTGGCGCCGGGAATGGGGCAGCAGCTACCTGCTCAGAAGTTTTTTGCAGGTCTTCCTCCTCCAGGGGTTTTTGCTGCTCGTCATTTCCCTCCCCGTAACCCATGCCATTGTCCGGAACGGCCCGCCACTGTCGGCTCTCGATGCTGCCGGCTTCGCCGTCTGGCTGGTCGGTTTTGCATTTGAAGCGGTCGGTGACTTCCAACTTCTGCAATTCAAAAAAAATCCTGCCAGCAGGGGTAAGATCATGACCTCCGGCCTGTGGCGTTATACCAGGCACCCGAACTATTTTGGCGAGGTGGTCCTCTGGTGGGGGATCTTCCTCATCTGCCTGTCGGTGCCCGGAGGACTGCTCACCGTCATCGGGCCGTTGACCATAACCTGGCTTATCCTGCGGGTCTCCGGGACACCGCTGCTTGAAAAAAGATATGCGGACAACACCGAGTATGCTGAATATATAAAGAAAACCAGCGCATTTTTTCCTTTACCGCCCAAAAAGTAAGGAGGCCGCCATGATGCACGGTATCAAGGTATATTTTGCAACGCTGCCCGTCTTTCTGGCCCTTGATTTTTTCTGGCTGGGATTTTTGATGGCAAAATTCTACAAGACCAAACTGGGATCCCTTTCCCGGGGGGGAAGCGGCTCCTATGAAACTGTCTGGTGGGCCGCGGCGGTGGTCTATATCTGCATACCCCTCGGCATAGTCCTCTTTGTCGTGCCGCGCCTTGCCGGTTCCGCCGTTTTCCCCTGGTCCCCGATCTGGGGAGGGCTCTACGGTTTTGTTCTTTACGCCGTATATGACATGACCAACTATGCCCTGGTTGACAAGTGGCCCCTGCGGATGTCTGTTGTCGATATCTGCTGGGGTGTTTTCATCTGCGGGTCGGTCTCGGTTGCTGCCGCGTACTTTGACCGGTTATTCCAGTAATGCATGTCCGGACCGGGTGAGGGTACATGAAAATTGCGATTATCGGCAGCGGTATTTCAGGTCTCGTCTGCGCGCATCTGCTTTACAAGGATTTTGACCTCTCGATTTTTGAGGCCAACGACTATATCGGCGGCCATACGCACACTATCGATGTTACCAGGGCAGACGGGTCCTATGCCGTCGACAGCGGCTTTATCGTCTTCAACCGGACAACCTATCCCAACTTCTGCAGACTCCTCCAACAGCTTGGGGTTGACTCCAAGCCCACCAGGATGAATTTCAGTGTCCGCTGTGAAAAGACCGGCCTCGAGTACGGCTCGGCCTCAGCCTCCACCCTCTTTGCCCAGAGAAGAAATATCCTCTCCCCGTCATACTGGCGCATGGTGCTTGATATCTTCAGGCTGCGCCGCTGCCTCACTGCCTACATCAATTCCAGGGAACCGGACATGGCGCTGGGTGAATTCCTCAGGCTGCACAACTTTTCGACGCGATTTGTCGAGCACTTCGTTGTTCCCATCGGCGCCTCCCTATGGTCAGCAGAGCCTGGTAAAATTCAAGAATTTCCAGCCCGCACCTTTGGCCGTTTTTTTGAAAATCACGGCTTTCTGCAGGCGGCAAACCCGATAGAGTGGCGCGTCATCACCGGTGGTTCAAACGAGTATGTCAAGAAGATTACCGCACCATTTGTTGACAAAATACACCTGGCAACCCCTGTTCTTCGCGTGGAGCGGCAAGAGACGGGAGTTGAACTGGAGTTTGCAAGCCGGGACAAGGCCCGCTTTGACGAGGTGATATTTGCCACCCACAGTGACCAGGCCCTCAGAATCCTCGCAGATGCAACGGCCGATGAACGTGCCATTCTGGGAGCAGTTCCTTACCAGAAAAACGATATCATTCTTCATACCGACGAGACAGTCCTGCCGCAAAAGCGCGCTGTCTGGTCCAGTTGGAATTACGCCATACTGGCAGGCCAGGTTGACAGGGCCGCGGTAACCTATAATATGAACATACTGCAGAGCATCAGGGCCGCAGAGACCTTCTGTGTTTCTCTCAATATGGAGCACAGGATAGCAGAGGAGAAAATCCTGGGCCGTTATGTCTATCACCACCCGGTGTACCTGGAGGATTCCATACTGGCCCAGAAGTCGCATGGGGTTATCAGTGGCCGGAACAGAACCCATTATTGCGGGGCATACTGGGGGTATGGCTTTCACGAGGATGGCGTGAAAAGCGGGCTCGCTGTTGCTAAACATTTCGGGAAGTCGCTTTGACCATGAAAAGTTGCATCTACAAAGGCGAACTGTACCATCACCGTTATCTGCCGCGGGAAAACAAGTTTACCTATGCGGTATACTTCATGTTTCTTGACCTGGAGGAACTGGGGCACGTCTTTGACGGCCGCTGGCTCTGGTCCGTGGGCCGGGCAAACGTGGCGAACTTCAGGCGTGCCGATTACCTCGGCCCTGCGGATACCCCCCTTGACCAGTCGGTAAGGGATCGGGTGGAGCAGGAGCTCGGGCAGCGGCCGGCAGGCCCGATCCGCATGCTTACCCACCTGCGCTACTATGGCCACTGTTTCAACCCGGTTTCCTTCTATTATTGTTACGATGCGGCTGACACCAGGGTGGAATATATCGTGGCGGAGATCACCAACACACCCTGGCGGGAGCGCCATTCCTATGTCCTGGACGTGAAGCAGGACCGGGATCCGGTTTCCGGCAGGCACTTTCAGTTTCCCAAAGCTTTTCATGTCTCACCCTTCATGGACATGGACTTCCTGTACGACTGGCGCTTCGAAGAACCGGGTAAATTCCTGCGTGTCCACATGACCAACTTCAAGGAGAATAATAAGTTTTTTGAAGCAGTATTGACCATGCAGCGCCTGGAGATCAGCGGCGCTGCACTGGCCTGGGTGCTAATCCGTTTTCCGGCAATGACCATCAAGGTCCTTTCCATGATCTACTGGCAGGCGTTTCGCCTCTGGCTCAAGAAAATACCCTATTATGACCATCCGGAGTATGTGCAGGAGAGGAAAACATGAGCAGGCATATCAGCAGTATCAAAAGAAAAAAAACAACACTGTGTCCGAAGCCTTTACAGGTTTGGTGCAAAAGCACACTGTTCAATATTTTAGGCAACCTGCGGTTCGGCAGACTGTCGATAGACAACTGCGGACAGCTTTACGAGTTCGGTGATCCGCAGGGCCAGGACCCCATTATCGCTGCCCTGTCCATTCATGACCCGCAGCTCTATCCGGATATCTTGTTCAAGGGCAGCCTCGGCGCAGCGGAATCATACATCAAAGGCTACTGGACCACTGACAACCTGACCGATGTAACCCGTCTCTTTGTGGCCAATGCTGATTTGCTCAACCGGCAGATGGATGGAGGATGGTCCAGGGTGACAGCACCGCTGCTGCGCACCTATCATTGGCTGCGGAAAAATACTCAAAGGGGCAGCAAAAAAAACATCGTCGCCCATTACGACCTGAGTAACGATTTTTTCCGTCTTTTTCTTGACAGGTCCATGGGGTATTCCTGCGGGATTTTCGAACACGAGGACAGCAGTTTGCACGAGGCGCAGATAGCCAAATTTGACCGGATCTGCAAAAAGCTGAACTTAAAAGAAGAAGACCATGTGATAGAGATCGGCGGCGGCTGGGGCGGATTTGCCCTCCATGCAGCACAAAACTACGGCTGCCGGGTGACCACAACAACCATCTCGAACAACCAGTTCCGTTATATGCAGCGCCTCTTGGCCGATAGAGGCCTGGCGGAAAAGGTCACTGTGCTGCAGCAGGATTATCGGGAACTGACCGGTAAATTTGACAAACTGGTCTCCATTGAGATGATCGAGGCGGTGGGCCACCATTTTCTCGATACCTTTTTTGCAAAATGCTGCGAGCTGCTGAAGCCTCATGGCATAATGGCATTGCAGGCCATCACCATCCCGGACCACGAGTTCAGCCGCCACAAAAACTCGGTGGATTTTATCAAACGCTACATCTTTCCCGGCAGCTGCATACCATCGGTTAGTGCCATTACCACGAGTGTTAAGCGCCATACAGACCTTCAGCTCACCCATTACGAGGATATCACTCCGCACTATGCCAAAACGCTGCGCCTCTGGCGGGAGCGGTTTTTTGCCAACCTGGAAAAGGTAAAGGCCATGGGATTTTCAGACAGTTTCGTCCGCATGTGGGAGTATTACCTTGCCTCGTGCGAAGGGGGCTTTACGGAGGGGTACAACGGTGACGTACAGATGATCTTCGCCCGGCCCGGGTGGTGCCGGGAACCGGTGCTGCCATCCCCGGATGCATAACCGGAAACAGCAGATGGGAATAAAAAAATACTCAACACCGGTTAATTTCATCATTTTCCAGATCTGCTGGTTTGCATGCGTTATGGGGGCGGCAAACAACCTTGGGTGGCTGGGGCCACTCCTGGTCCTTGTAACCGTGCCGCTGCAGATCCGCCTGTTGACAGAAAATCACCGGGGGGAGATTCTTTTTGTCATAACCTGCGGTATTTTGGGGGCCCTCCTGGAGACGCTCATGATTGTTGCCAATGTTTACACACCTGTTGACCGGGGATGGGGGCAGGTCTCCCCGCCCTGGATGGCTGCTCTCTGGTTTAATTTTGCCCTGCTTGTAAGCATCAGCCTGGCCTGGCTCAAAGGCAAATATGCAGCGGCGGCTTTACTGGGAGGACTTGCCGGACCGGTTGCATACTGGGGAGGAGAAAAACTGGGGGCACTCACCGTTGCCGCAACGTTCGGCAGGGGTTATCTGATACTTGCTATCATGTGGGCCCTGGCCCTGCCGCTGCTGGTATTTCTGCACAACAGGCTGACCGGCGCTTAGCGGGAAGGGCAATGGAAATTCCGGCAAGCCATGCTGATTTTTTAAATCAGGCTTGCTCTGCTCCTTTCAAAGTTGAAAAAATACGTAGACAGGCATGTATACTCTTTATCGGGAACAGTATGTGACTGCAATGCCTTCATCGGCATGGGATTTATTAAAAAATCCGGCCAACCTGGACCGGATCACACCGCCCGACCTGCAATTCCAGATAGTCTCCCCTGTCCCTCAGGAAATGTTCAACGGGCTGATAATCGAATACCGCATAAAAATTCCCTGGTTTGGGGAACGGACATGGGTAGCGGAAATCAAGCATATTAAGGAGATGCATTCATTTGTTGATGAACAGAGATTAGGCCCCTATGCATTCTGGTATCATTATCACCAGATTGAGCAGGAGGATCGCCATGTAAGATTGATTGACCGGGTTTACTATCAAGTCCCTTACGGCATAGCCGGTAAAATCCTGCATTTTTTCTTTATCCGGAAAACACTGGAAAGGATATTTGACTATAGAAAAATAAAGCTGGAAGAATTTCTGACCGGCGGCAACCAGGGGTGTGTTCCTGAAAACCCTGATGCAGGTGAATAAAAAACAGAACAAGGGTGAGAGTGCCGCCGGATGCTGAACAGTCCCTTTTCTGGACGCATCCCTGGTTCTTGAAGGCCGCTGCGATATGAAACTGCAGGGGGGGGACTGCGCCGACAGAGAAATACGGCGGAAGTATTGCGGGGTCAATGATTCCTGGCCGCACCAGTGACTTCCCAGTCCCTGGCCGGGAAACCCGGGGCAGTCTTGCCGCCTTTTTCAGCGGCGCGCGGCAGGAGTATGTGAAAGGTTGTCGCCGCCTCGCTGCTCTCATATGAGAGAGTGCCGCCATGATTTTCGACAATACCGGCTGCAGCGGCAAGGCCGAGGCCGCGGCCCAGGGATTTTGTCGTGTAAAAGGGCTCAAAAATCTGGCCGCCGGTCTCTTTTGTAATCGGCGGGCCGGTATTGGTGATGTCAATGCCAATGTAAGCGCCTTTGGGATGAGTATTGTTATGGGCGTCCTGCCAGTCGTCTTCCCTCGTCACATTCCTGCTTGTGACGGAAAGAGTCCCGCCCGTTTCTTCCATGGCTTCAAAAGCATTGGTGAAAATATTCACCAGCATTTGCCGCATCTGGTTCGGATCCGCGAGGATGGGCCAGATATCCTTGGCCAGTCCTTCGGCAATCTCTATTTTTGTGGCCTCGCCGGTATGGGAAAATTTCAGCGCCTGCCGAATGAGCGTATTCACCGACAAACGCTCCTGCTTGTACGAACCCTCCTTGGCATAGGCCAGTAACTGGGTGGTAAGATCGCTCATGCGGTGGGCCGCGGAGCCGATGGCTTCGACGATGCCGCATTCGTCCTCCTGCGGCACGGTCCCCATCTGCAGCAGGTCGACATTGCCGATAACTGTGCCGAGAAGGTTGTTGAAATCATGGGCAATGCCCCTGGCAATGAGTGCTATGGACTGGTCTTTCTGCTGCTGAAAGAGGCGGGCGCGGAATTCTTTCTCCTCTTTTTCAAGTTGCAGCTTCTCCGTAATGTCACGACCCACCTCGATGATGCCGGTAATGGCGCCGTCGCTGTCCAGAATCGGCGAGGCGCCGATTTCAACAACATACTCGCTGCCGTTAACCTGCCGGTGTTTGTGCACCAGGCTTATCGGTTCCCCTGTGGCGAGCACCTTTTTCAGGGGGCAGGGGTGGTCATTACCATGGCACGGCTCACTGGCCTGATGCGAGACCTGGTAGCAGTAAAATGGCTGCGCCAGGGGGCCTTCCATGGCATTCTGCTTCATGGCCGCCCTGTTTATGAGAAGAATACGATATTGCCGGTCGATGACCATGATCGATTCCGCTACATTGTCTATGACCGATTGAAGAAAAGCCCTGGTTGTCTCAAGCTCATTCTGCACCTTTTTCAGTTCCGTTATATTGTGGGATACCCTGACAGAGCCGTAACAGGAACCCGTTTCATCCCGAAGGCGCGAGATGCTCACCAGGAAGTGCTCGTCCGGGCTTTCCTCGTAAAATTCCACCGTATCACCGCCGCAATTAGCCGCAATCGAATCTAAGGAAGTGGAGTTAGCATGGTTTGTGTTGCCATGGACGAGCAGGTGAAAATTCCTGCCGACAAGTTCCTCTGGAGAGGAACTGAGGTGCTCTGCCATGCTCCTGTTGACCCGCAGGATATTGTCGTTGTTGTCGAGAATTGTGATCATGTCCGGCACGGTGTTGAATGTCTGCTCCCATTCCATCCTGGCCCGGTTGATTTCTTCCTCGGCCCGCTTGCGTTCCGTAATATCACGGGTAATAATCTGCAGGGCCGGCTGATTGTCAAAGGTGATTGTTTTCGCAGAAATACCGATAACAATCTCTTTGCCGTTCTTTAAGGTGCCGGCTGTTTCGTAGCGGTTTTCCGGCAGGTTTCCTGAATCGTTGGGTTGCACGGTTTCGTTTACTGCAGGTACCTGATGCAACGCTTTGATAACGGTATCAATAGCACGGTCAAGCAGTTCTTCATGGGCAAAACCGAAGATTTTGGGAAAGGCCTTGTTGGCCCATTTGATTCTGCCATCGATTATAACCGCCACGCCGTCGATGATTTCCTCCGACAGGTTGCGGTATTTCTTCTCGCTTTCAACCAGTGACTCCTCTATTTCCATGCGTTTTTCAAAGTCGTGCTTCATATAGATGGAAAAGATGTAGAGAGAAAAGATGGGAAAGATGAAAAAGAGGAAAGCCGGGGGGAAAAGTATTTCGGCAAAATACTCGAAGCGGTCGAAGTAATTCGTTACACCGCCGTGTTTCAGGACGTTTGAGATGCCGACAAGAAAGTATATCAGCAGGAAAAGGCTGAGAAAAAACCGTGAGGGGTTGCCGAGAAGGTTTTTCTGGATGCGGAAAGCCAGCAACAACGCGAGACCGAAACCGATGGTGGAAAAAATATGAAAGATCAGCGTCAGGTCCACGTGGGGGTTCCCCTTAGGGGTGTAAAATATGCAGCGTCTGCAAAACTGCCCTGGAGGCAGGGTGTTCATAGCCGGATGACTGCCTTCACAGGCAGTATTTTTCATGCAATGTCCGGGCCATAATGTAAAAAATGTTCAGCAAAAATGGGTAGTTATAAAGTAGAAGGGGGAAAACCGTACAAGGCGTATACAAAATAAAAACATCATCCTCCTAACATACTGGGTGTGGAAAATGGCCGCCTGTTTGTGCCGGCTTTGCGGCAGCAAAAATAAGTACTGCTAATTCAATATATTTTGAAGGAAGGTTCGGTGGTATGTCTGGCGATCTTGTTGGTCCGCCCTGGGTCGAGAATGGTTTTTAAGGCTCGCGGCAGGCAGGCGAGAAGAGAAAAGCCATTGAATACCCATTCATAAAATTCTCTTTTTTACTTGCAATTTCATGAAATAGCCGTATATTCGGTTTGCCACACAAGTGTTGCATTTTTCGTCGGAAATGTGGCACAGCGTGGCTGAGGCTACACACCTGTCGCATGGTGACAGCTTCGGGAATTAGGGTGATTGGGGCTTTAAATGACAGCCAGAGGGTGAATGGTGTTATACGTCGCTGTTTTTCTGACACCTCTTCTTTTGATGTTTCTCTTTGTCTCGGTAAAGATGCAGCCGCAGTATCAACGGGGCGTCGTTAACCGCCTGGGAAAAATGAGGCTTCCCACGGGTCCGGGCCTTGTCGTTTTTATTCCTTTGCTAAAGAATATTATCCGCGTCGATTTGCAGACCAATACCCAGGATGTTCCGGGGCCGGATATCATTACCAGGAGCACTGTTTCGGTTCGGAAAATAGGCTCTTCGGGGAACAACACGACACTGCTGCCTGTTTCCATGGATTTACTGAAGAATTTTTATGTTTGAAGATCACTTAAAGCCAAGGTTGGAAGGATCATGCTGAAAGTTATGGAAAAACAATGCTGGCGAAAGTTCACGCTTTTTGTCTTTGTCCTCTTGCTCACGTGTAGTGCGCAAAACGCTGCCGCCCTGACAGATGAGGAGTGTCTCGAGTGTCACACCGATCCCGATCTTACCGTTGAAGTCGACGGCAGGACCATCCAGTTGACCGTTGACGCTGAGAAGTACATGGGGTCCGTCCATGCAGACAACGGCTGTGTCTCCTGTCATGAAGAAGCTGACGTCGATGATGAGCATCCATACCCGATGGCACCTGTGGATTGCAGCAACTGCCATGACGGTGAGGCCGAGATATTCGCCAGAAGCCTTCACGGCCAGGCGCTTGAAAAAAACGATCCCTATGCGCCCAGGTGCAGTGACTGCCACAGCAAGCACGAGATTCTTTCTTCCAGTGACAAGAACTCCCCCACCTACATACTGAATGTTCCCTTTACCTGCGGCCGCTGCCACCAGGAAGGCAGTCCCATGACCCTAACCCACAATATCCCTAAGAAGAATATCCTGAAGAACTTCTCCATGTCCATCCATGGGGAGGGCCTTTACCGCAAGGGGTTGACCGTCACCGCGGTCTGCACCAGCTGTCATACGTCCCACAATGTCCTGCCCCACACGGACCCGGACTCCACCATCAGCCGCCAGAATGTGGTGAAGACCTGCATGAAGTGCCATGCCAATATTGAAGAGGCGCACACCAAGATTGTCCGCGGTGAATTGTGGGAAACCGAACCACATAAAGTGCCGGCTTGTGTCGAATGCCATGGGCCGCATCAGGCCAGGAGGGTCCTTTACGAGGACAGCCTCAATGACCAGTTCTGCCTGAGATGCCATGCCAATAAGGACTTGAAAAAGGTCATGGCCAACGGTGACGAGAAGAGTCTGTATGTCAATGTCGATGATTTTGAGCATTCGATCCACAAGGAAAAGCGGATTGCCTGTGCCAAGTGCCATGTCAATGTGGATCACCAGAATAACCCGGTCTGCAAGGATTCAGGCAAGGTCGATTGTTCCATCTGCCATGCCCAGGTTGTGGATCTCTATAATAAAAGCACCCATGGAATAAAGTCCGCAAAGAATGACAAGAATGCCCCGGTCTGTTCCGACTGCCACGGCTCCCATAATATAATGGCCAAGTCCAATTCCGAATCTCCCATATTTCCCCGCAATATCCCGGAGCTCTGCGCGACCTGCCACCGTGAAGGGGAAAAGGCGGCCCTGCGGTATACCGGAACACAGCATGATATCATCATGCACTACCAGATGAGTATTCATGGCCGCGGCCTGTCACAGTCGGGGTTGATGGTCTCAGCTACCTGCACCAACTGTCATACGGCGCACAGCATGCTGCCTTCAGCGGACCCGGAATCAAGCGTGAACCGTAATAATGTGATTAAGGCATGCGCCCAGTGTCACCTGGGGATTGCCGAAAAATTCAGCGCTTCGATCCATAGTTCCCTGGTGTCCAAAACGAACAAGAAACTGCCGGTCTGTGTTGACTGCCATACATCCCATGCGATCAACCGGCATGATACCGCCGACTTTCGCGGTATGATCCTGGAGGAATGCGGCACCTGCCATGAACATGAAACCGACACCTATTTTGAAACCTACCACGGCAAGGCCTCGATGCTTTCAGGCGGTGAGAAGACCGCCAAGTGCTCCGACTGTCACGGTTCCCATGACATCCTGCCGGCATATTACTCGGAATCGATGCTGAACCGGCGCCATGTGGTGGAAACATGCAGGAAGTGCCACCCCGGCTCCAACAGGAAGTTTACCGGTTATCTGACCCATGCCACCCATCATGACAGGCACAAGTATCCATATCTGTACTATACATTCTGGGGCATGACCGGCCTGCTCCTCGGCACCTTTGCATTTTTCGGTATCCATACCCTTTTCTGGATACCCCGTTCCTTCAGGGAACGGTTCAAAAAGCGTCGAGAACACAGTCGTGAAAATATTTTATAAGAGAAAGAGGAAAAGAATAACTCAGACACGATGAAAACCAATAAACACCGGTAAAACCCGAAGTTTTCAGAGGGAAGGTTCGATATGGAGAAGCGACAGGAAGAGTTTGTACAGCGTTTTACAATGTTCCCACGATTTTTGCATTTTCTGGTGATCATCAGCTTTCTTACACTGGCAGTCACAGGTATGGCGCTGAAGTTCGCGGCAGAGAAGTGGGCCGAATTTGTTGCCGAGATTTTCGGCAGCTTTGAGGTGCTTGGTGCTTTGCACCGGTTCATGGCGGTTGTAACCTTCATCTATTTTGCCCTGAACTTTGTTCTCATGTATCAGAACTGGAAAAAATCCGGCAAGTCGCTGATGCAGTTTATCCTGGACAAGGACAGCATGGTTCCCAATTTGAACGATGCCAAGGAACTGCTGCAGACCTTCAAGTGGTTTTTCGGTATGGGGCCGCAGCCGCAATACGGGCGCTGGACTTACTGGGAGAAATTTGACTTCATGGCCGTTTTCTGGGGTGTCGCAGTCATCGGTTCCACCGGGTTGTGTCTCTGGTTCCCGGAGCAGTTTACCATTTTCATCCCCGGCTACTGGATAAATATTGCCACGATTATTCACAGCGATGAGGCCCTTCTTGCATCCGGCTTTATTTTTACCATCCATTTCTTCAATACACATCTGCGTCCTGAGAAATTTCCCATGGACCCGGTTATTTTTACCGGCACCATGCCGCTGGAAGAATTGATGCATGAGCGGCCGCGGGAATATGCCGAGCTGGTAGAGAGCGGGAAGCTTGATGAGATCAAGGTGCCGCCGACACCCCGCTGGTTTTTTGTGGTGTCGCATGTCTTTGGTTTTACGGCTCTGGCCATCGGCATGTCACTTGTTGTGTCCATCATTTACTCCATGATTTTCCTCTATGTAAAATAGGTAAATTTGCGCATATAAAAAAAGTTGAGGTTTAAAAGCCTCTCTGTTATATATTTCGGTTCTTTCAAGTGCTGACCGTGTCTGCCACGTCGTGGTATACAGATCACCCGAATACATAGAGAGTGTCGGCCAGGGCTTTTTAAAAATGGCGCTGGTATTATAATATTAAGGTCGCATTAATTTTTCAGCAGAACGAATCAAGAAGAGAGCAGAGGAGAGTTTGAGCAATGGCTGCAAATGAAACAAACCAGGAAGGACAAAGCACTGCAGGCGAGGATGCCAAGAGGTACCGCGGGCCCTGGGGCCATATTATCCGGGGCATGTGGCGGACTCCCCTTGGAATGTTCGGGATGGTCCTGACAACTATCAGCATCACCTTGATGATACTCGGCATGATTGTCGAGGTTCTGGGAGTTGTCCATAATCCGTATGTTGGCATCATAACCTATATGGTGCTGCCCGGCGGCATGATCATGGGTCTCATGATTATCCCGCTTGCCGCATACCTGAGAAGAAAACAGTACCACAAGTACGGCATCGTCAAGGAGCACCTGCAGATAAATCTCAGCGATCACAAGCACCGCAGCTTTATCATCGGGTTTATCATCCTGACAATCGTCAACATCACCGTTCTCGTCCTCGTAGGATATGAAGGGTATCACTTTACCGATTCCCCTTATTTCTGCGGTGTTGTCTGCCATGATGTCATGGCCCCGGAATATACTGCCTACCAGCGCTCACCCCATGTCAAGGTGGCTTGTGTCGAGTGCCATATCGGTCCGGGCGCCGACTGGTTTGTCCAGGCCAAGATCTCCGGCCTGCGCCAGGTGCTTGCAGTCGTGGCTGACAGCTACAGCCGGCCGATCCCTGCCCCGGTCGAACATCTGCGGCCTGCCAGGGACACCTGTGAACAGTGTCACTGGCCTGATAAGTTTCACGGCAAGAAGATCAAGATCTTCACCCATTTCACCAACGACGACCAGATCAACCCCGAGGTCAATGAGATGGCCCTCCACATCGGCGGCCACAACCCCCAGACCGGGGCATTTGAAGGAATTCACTGGCACGTCAGTAAAGACGTGGAGGTTAGCTACCTCGCCGCAGATAAGAAGCGGACCCAGGTTGCCAGGGTTAGGGTAAAGCGGCCGGACGGCTCAGAAGAGGAATTTGTCAAGGAGGACATTGAAATCCCGGAAGGGGAGGAACTCGAATGGCGCACCATGGACTGCATAGACTGCCATAACCGCCCCACTCATATCTATGACATGCCCGACGAGGTTGTCGATTTTGGCCTGCTCAGCAAGAAGCTGAACCCGGAGATTGAAGGTATCCGCGAGGACAGCCTCATCGCCCTGCAGCGGGACTACCCGAGCCGGGATGAGGCTGCTGCCAAGATCGGTGAGCACCTTGTGGCCCTGCAGAAGCTGCGCAGTGAAAAACAGGCCGAGGAGCGTGCCGATGATCTCAGGGTTGCCGGTGAGTACCTCGTTGAATCGTACCTGAACAACATCTGGCCCAATATGAATGTCGACTGGGGCACCTACTCCGGTCACCTCGGCCACAAGTACTACGATGAAAACGGTTTCGGCTGCTTCCGCTGCCACGACGAGGAGCACACCTCGGAAGCCGGCAATTATATCACGATGGACTGTGACCTGTGCCACGACGAACCTGAATAAAGGCTGCAGTTTCAGCCTTCAGAAAAAAGCCCCCGCAGCGCAAAAGCTGCGGGGGCTTTTTTTATGTGGTGGATCATAATGGGGGTACACCCATGGGGTAATGGCGGCTGGAAGAATTACAGCACATGGCAGCAGGGCTGGCGCTGCGAAGTTGCGCAACGATTTATGCGCTTAAGAAGGCACCCGGTTGCAGGG
>JAFDCC010000099.1 GCA_019312985.1 Deltaproteobacteria bacterium | reverse complement strand
GGGCCAGGAGTTCCACCCTGGAAAGGCTGTCCAGGCCGAGATCCCGGTCCAGGGAACTGTCCAGCAAAGGGGTGGACTGGTCGGTGCGGCCGGGATGAATCTCAGCCAGCAGTTGGCTGATTATTTCCAGGAGGCGGGCGGCAGCTTCCCGGGAGGGGGTGGCAGCGGTTTTTTCCTGTCGGTTTTCCAATGGTTCGCCTCGCCGGACAAGGGTGTCATTACCTGGGAAAGACAGGTGCAGCGAATATGTCGTCCTTCAATCTGAGTTCTAAGGCGGCAGACGGTCCCGTCGGTCATATAAGGTAGTGGATTTTTTTCTCTGTAGCCTGTGCCTCCGGTTCCCGCAGTTTTTCTGCCTGCAGCTCAAACTCTGCAAGAACCGGGAGGTGATCGCTCGCCAGCCTGGTTATTCCCATCCAGCAGCGTTTCCGCCTGATCAGTTCCAGGGGGCCGCGATAGAAGATCTTGTCCAGGCCGCCCGTGGGTGAAAAAGAGGGGTAGGTGAGATAGGGATTATGATAGCCGCTGCTGTGATTGGAGGCGCATTCGAAGTTCAGGATATCGGTAAAGATCGGCGCCAGCCGCGTCCGCCAGTCGTTGAGGTCGCCGCCGACAAGACAGGGGCTTTCCGGGGGCAGGGAATTGAAATCCGCCGAGTTGATCAGGAGTCCGACCTGGCGGACCCGTTCCTGGGACGAAAGGCCGAGGTGCAGGTTGAAGACTTCCAGTTGCTGGGAAAAGTCGCCGCCGTTCTCTATCTTAATGGTAGAGTGGAGACAGCCCCGGGCCTTGCGGTTGTCGACCGTCAGGTTGATGTTGCGCGAATGGATGATGGGAAATTTGCTGAGGGTGGCATTGCCGTACTTGCCGCGGAACAGCTTGACATTCAGCCCGGTGGCATAGTAGGGGTAGTCCGCCTTCTCCGCCATTTCCTTGGCCAGGTCAAGTTTGCGTGAGCGGGGTACGCCGACGTCCACTTCCTGCAGCATGACGATATCCGCCTTGTGGTGCTTGATAACCCTGGCAATCCGTTCGGGCCGGAAGAGCCGGTCAACACCTATGGCGCGGTGCATATTGTAAGACATTATTCTGATCAGCATCATCTGTTCCTGTGCAGCCTCCGGCAAAACATGTTGCATCGGCCCGGCCGGAGCACTCCCTGTGTTTCCTGCCGCGCCACTGTGCTATACCATACCACAATTTTCCCTGAAAGCGGGCCTGGAAACAACTTTCTGCCATTTTAACAGGAGTTGCCGGTCGAATAAATATTTATGTTGCACTGCCGCCCTCTTTTTCCTGCCGGCTCTTTCAGGCACCTTTCAGGCGACAGAGCGCTTGATGTGCGAAAGCAGGGTGAGGAAGAATTTTTTCAATAAGATTATTTCACGGGAAAACTTCAGCAATTAAAGGAATCAGGGAGTGCAAAAAACCGGTGCAATGTGGTAAGGAGAGAGTATTCAAATGTATAGGGCGTCACGTTTTTTCTTACAACATGATCTGGATCAGAAGTGGATAACTATGAAAACAGTGAAGAGATCTGCGATATTGCTGGTGGTTCCGGTTGTTTTTTTTCTTTTCATGGCAGCCTGCAGCGGCCCGGCTGAAATCGGTGAAGCCCCGTCGGAAGCGGCCTGCAGCGCGCTTGTCAATACCAAATGTGTCAGGTGCCACTACAAGACACGGATCTGCGATGCCCTCGGCACGAAGAGTGTCGCCAACTGGAAGCGTTCAATAAAGTTCATGATCAAGCAGGGGGCACAGCTGACAGATGATGAACAGGAAAAGATCGTTGCCTGTCTCAGTTCCCTGCCCAGGGGATCTGATGTGGTTTGCAAGTAATTGCTTATCCCAATTCCCACGAATTTCAATAATTGGAGGGCAGACAAATGCGCAAGCTGAGGTTAGAAAGATGTTCGGTTTTTCTGATCCTGTTTTCAGTGCTTTTTTTAAGCAGGGTGGCTTTTGCTGACGATGTTATTCTTGCCAACGGCGACAGGTTGACCGGAACAATCACGGAGATCAAGGAGAATGTCCTGATACTGGAAACCGCCTATTCCGATCCCATCAAGCTGAAATTTGAGGCCGTGCAGCAGATGAGCACTGTTGAACCGGTGGAAATCCACCTGGTTGACGGCGAAGTGCTCAAGGGGAAAATCACGGTTGAAGGTGTTAAGCAGGTGGTGGTTGAGGCCGGCCCAGGCAGAAAGGCAGTATCGGTGACCCTTGACACCATTGTCGCCCTGAACCCTCCACCTGTTGTCCCGGCGGCCTGGAAAGGAAATGTCACCCTGGGAGGAAACTGGCAGGACGGGAATACGGAGACACTGAATCTGTCCGCCGGTGCCAGTGCGGTCCGCAGAACGGCCCAAGACCGCTTTCTGCTGCATTTTCTTTACAACATTGCGGAGGAAAATGGCGAACGCACCGCCGAAAACACATACGGCCAGATGAAATATGACTATTACCTGAGCCCGGTCTGGTACCTGTATCTCAACATCGATATGCTCATGGACGAGTTCAAGGATATCAACATGCGGACCTCGGTCGGGCCTGGCGCAGGCTACCAGTTATGGGAAGAGGATGGCAGGGAACTGGCCTTCGAAGCCGGTGTTTCGTATACCTCCGAAGACCGGGATATAGGGGAAGACACCGACTGGCTTTCAGCGCGGCTGGGGGTAAATTTTCTCTACCGGCTGTTTGCCCGCGTTCTCTTCACGGATCAGGTGGCACTCTACCTCGACCTGGATGAAACCGGCGAGTATACCCTGCGCAACGAGGCGGCCCTCCTCACTGACCTCGGCGCCAGCTGGGCCTTCAAGTTCAGCAATATCTGGGAGCGTGACTCCGATCCCGGGCCTGACCTGGAGAAAGATGATTTTACCTGGATTCTCGGTCTGCAGTACGCATTCTAAAAACAAAAAGCCCGCTCCTGCGGCTCAATTCCAGGAGCGGGCTTCATTTTGTAGCAGCACCTGCTTACGTTTTACGCCTCTCTTTTTTCCTTTTCCTTCTTCTCCACGACGCAGTAGATGCCGCCCTCCTTCAGGCCGGGCTTGAAACAGCCGTTGCAGGAGATGCAGCGGGCCGGGGCTCTGTCGCCCTGTTGCCAGCGGTTTACCAGGTCCGGTTCACGGATGAAAGGGCGGGCCATGGAAATATAGTCCGTGCCTTCCCGGACCGCTTTTTCAGCGACCGCAAAGCTTCTGAAACCACCCACCACCATGATGGAACAGTCCACCACTTCGTTTATTTTCCCGGCCAAAGCAAGGTTATATGCCTCCTTGTCCGGAGTGTCTATCTTCACCCTTGCCGGACTTTGGTCGCCAGAAGCCGGGGTGCCGCCGCTCACCTCGATACAGTCAATACCCCTTGCATCGAGGGTTTTTGCGGTAAAGAGTGCATCTGCTTCGCTGAGACCGCCTTCCAGGTTGTCAGAACCATTGAGTTTTATCATGACCGGAAAGTCCGGCCCTACAGCCGCACGGACAGCATCATAAGTCTCCAGCAGAAAGCGGCAACGGTTTTCAATGGAGCCGCCGTAGCCGTCCTGCCGCTGGTTGGCCAGCGGCGAGAGAAACTGGTTGATCAGGTAGCCGTGGGCCCCGTGGAGCTGGACCGCGTCAAAGCCCCATTCCTTTGCCCGACGGGCGCCATCACCGAATGCAGCGACGATGCGGGAGATGTCCTCCGGGCTCATTGCGGCAGGCACTTCCGGGTATTGGTCAATCTTTACCGCTGATGGCGCAAGGGGCTGTCGCCCGGCGTTGCCGCTGTCCGTCTGGCCGCCCGCATGGACAAGCTGGATGCATATTTTTCCCCCGGCATCGTGGACGGTTTCGGTCATCTCTTTCATGGATGCGGCAAAATCGTCGGTATGGATACCCATCTTGCCCGGCAGCTGCTTGCCCTCCGGGCTCACAAAGGTGTAGCCGGTTATGATGAGCCCGACCCCGCCGCTGGCCAGGTCACGATAAAATGCCAATAGCCTGGAGGTGGGGCGGCCGTCTTCTTCGCACATCCCCTCCCAGGTAGCGGAACGGGCAAAACGGTTCTTCAGGGTCATACTTTTGATAGTCGTCTGGTCAAATAATGTGTTCATCGTCTTTACTCCTGTTTTTTGAGGGAGCTGTCCGGCCTGATACCCGGGTTTTCCTGTAAATGTTATACCCTACAACAAGTCCAGGGGACAGGTCAAATCTCTCTGCTATCCGAAGCGGTTTTCTGCTGCGGGTTTGTTTTTCGCCCCAGGAACTTTGCAGCACAGTCACGGCAATTGGACTGGCGGGCAAGAGCAAGGACCGGGGAAAGATGAGCGCTTGCAAAGAATCCGTATTGCATTTATTTTGGGGAACGGAAGAACTGCTAAGGAGGACAGTCCAGAATGGCGGAGACAATTTTCACCAAGATCATCAACAAAGAGATTCCGGCCGACATTGTCTATGAGGATGACTGGTGCCTTGCATTCAGGGATATCAACCCCCGGGCCCCGGTCCATATTCTCATTATCCCGAAGAAGGCAATGGCGCAGCTCAATGATGCGGAAAGCGGCGACCGGGAACTGCTGGGCCATATCATGCTGGCGGTTAACAGGGTTGCAGAAAAGGAGGGGGTTGCGGATGCCTACCGGCTGGTGCTGAACAACGGCGCCGGTGCGGGGCAGGAGATATTTCACATGCATTTCCATCTCCTGGCAGGGCGACCTTTCTCCTGGCCGCCGGGCTGAAAAGCAACCGGTTTTATTGATCTGAACCGGCTGCTGCCGCGTCCTGGCTGATGGCGTCGTTGATGAGGCAGACAGCGTCTTCCCCGGTCTCGATGAAGCGGATTCCCATACCCCGCTTCATGACCTTGTCGGCGGGAAGGTGCGTGTTAGACCAGGTGATTTCCACCCGGACTTGGAGAGGCGGCCGGCCCGGGGCATTGATGGTGACCGGCAGCTTTTCCCCGACATTCACCGCCGCATCGGTGGCGATGAAGCCGCTGCCGCGTGTGATGCTGACAATGGTTGCCGCCGCAGCTTCTCCTGCGGCTGTTTCGATGACGGCAGGCCAATGGGGCTCGGCCCGGTGGGGAAGGGATATCTCTTCCGGGTCCAGGATCTGTTTTTCGCCGGTCAAAGGAATGATTTTGTCACCTTTTTT